>SDZE01000415.1 GCA_004173095.1 Bradyrhizobiaceae bacterium | reverse complement strand
GGTTCTCGTCGCCCAGCAAACGCTGCGCATCGTCGATCAATGTCGCATCGCCCGAATTGCCGATCGCGATCAGCACATTGCGCAGAAAGCGATTGCGGCCGATACGCTTCACCGGCGATTTTGTGAATAGCGCGCGAAATGCCGCGTCATCGAGCTTCGATAGTTCGGCGAGCGTCGGCGCCCGTAATGCATCGC
This sequence comes from Bradyrhizobiaceae bacterium, assembly GCA_004173095.1. GTDB lineage: Bacteria > Pseudomonadota > Alphaproteobacteria > Rhizobiales > Xanthobacteraceae > Tardiphaga. Next base: position 19,507 of record SDZE01000415.1, on the reverse strand, counting down.
GCGCCGAGAGCTTAGCCTCGCGGCCTTCCTGCGCGAACTTGTTCCAGGGGCACGCCGCCAGGCAATCGTCGCAGCCATAGATGCGATTGCCCATCGCCTTGCGGAATTCGTGCGGGATCGGGCCCTTGTGCTCGATGGTGAGATAGGAAATGCAGCGCCGCGCATCGAGCCGATAGGGCGCGATGAATGCCGATGTCGGGCAACTGTCGAGACACGCACGACAGGAGCCGCAATGATCAACCATCGGTTCGTCACGCGGCAGATCGAGCGTGGTGAAGATCGCGCCGAGAAACAGCCAGGAGCCGAATTCGCGCGAGACCATATTGGTGTGCTTGCCCTGCCAGCCGAGACCCGCAGCCGACGCCAGCGGCTTCTCCATCACCGCGGCCGTATCGACGAACACTTTCACCTCGCCTCCGGCCTCGGCGATCAACCAGCGCGCCAGTTGCTTAAGGCGCTTCTTGATGAGGTCGTGATAGTCGTCACCGCGTGCATAGACAGAGATCGCAGCGTGGGATCGCTCGGCGAGGATCGCGGTCGGATCGTCGTCGGGGCCGTAATTCATGCCGAGCATGATCACCGATCGCACGTCTTGCCACATGACTTTCGGATCGGCGCGGCGGCCGGGATTGTCGGCAAGCCATTCCATCTCGCCATGCGCGCCGACCTCGAGAAAGGCTTCGAGGTTGACGCGTGCACCGTCGATGGCGGCCGGGTCGGTGATGCCGATTGCGTCGAAGCCCAGCACCTGCGCTTCGCGTGCAAGTCTTTCCCTCAGATCCGCAGCAAGTGGCGTGGCGGCGTCAGCGCTCAGAAATCGAGATCCACATAGGTCCGCGAGGCCGGCACGCCCGCCAGCCACTCGCTCAGCAGCGGTCGGAACGACGGACGTGACTTGATCCGTGCGTACCACGCCTTCGCTGCGTCGTCCTCGCTCCATGGCACATCGCCCAGGTAATCGATCGCCGACAGATGCGCTGCCGCGACCAGATCCGCATAACTCATTCGATCGCCAGCGAGGAAGTTTCGCGTCCGCGCCAGCCAGCCGATATAGGCCAGATGATAGCGCACATTGGCATTGGCTGCGCGGATCACATCCATCGATGGCGCGCCGCCGCCGATATCCTCGCTCATGAAGCGCTTATAAATGCGCTCGGTGACCAGGGGACCAGAGGCTTCTTCGAAAAACTTCTCGTTGAACCATGCCATCAGGCGGCGCACTTCGATGCGCTCGGCCATGGATGTCGGCAGCAGGCGACGATCCTTCGCGTCTTGTCCATGCACCTCGTCGATATACTCTGCGATGATGCTGGCGCCGGGAATCGGCGGCGTGTCGTCGGCCGTCAATACGGGCGTGGTTCCTGCCGGGTTAAGCTTGAGAAACTCCTCGCGGCGATCCCAGGGGCGCTCATCCATCAGCGTCAAGTCCAGCCCGTATTCGCCGAGAACAAGCCGAACGAAACGCGAATGCGGGCAGAAAGCATGGTGATAGAGCGTGTACATACGGGCCTTGGTTAAGGAAGCGGCGTTAACAAAGTGTCTCGGCTGCGGAGGTATAAATGACGTGTGAGGCGCGCCAAGCTAGCGAAGCGCGCAACGGAGGCAAGCTGCGTTTGCCCGCTTTTTGCGATTGCAGCAATGCACCGAATAAGCGAGAAGAACCCGGCTTTTTGAGGCCCGGAAGTTCAGGACGGCAAGCCGATGATGTCTGATGTGTTGAGGGCGGTTGTTCTCGGAATTGTCGAGGGCGCCACCGAATTCCTTCCGGTTTCGTCCACGGGCCACATCCTGCTCGCCGAACGCATCCTTGGACTCGACGAAATCGGTCTCTGGAAAAGCTTTGCGATCCTGATCCAGCTCGGCGCCATTCTCGCCATTCTGTCCATCTATTTCGGCAAGCTGTTTCGGATCGCGCTCGACATGTTCAAGGGCGATGCCGCAGCGCGGCGCTTCGTCATCGGTGTGCTCGTCGCGTTTTTGCCGGCGGCCGTGCTGGGTGCAGCATTCGGCGGATTCATCAAAGGCTATCTGTTCAATCCGTGGGTGGTCTGCTTCACCTTGATCGTCGGCGGCGCGATCCTGCTCTGGGTCGATCAACTCGATCTGCAGCCGGTGCATCACGATGCGACCGAGTTTCCGATCCTGACCTATTTCAAGATCGGCTGCTGCCAGTGCGTGGCGATGATCCCCGGCGTGTCGCGCTCGGGCGCCACCATTGTCGGCGCCATGCTGATGGGCGCCGACAAGCGCGCGGCGGCGGAGTTCTCGTTCTTCCTGGCGATCCCTACCATGGTCGGTGCGTTCGCCTATGATCTCTACAAGAGCCGCAACGATATCACGAGCGATGGCGCGACCCTGATCGCGATTGGTTTCGCGGTCTCCTTCCTCACCGCGCTGCTGGTGGTGAAGACGCTGCTGAATTATGTGACCCGCCACGGCTTCGCGGTGTTTGCATGGTGGCGCGTGATCGTCGGCACCCTGGGCCTGATCGCGCTCGCGCTCGGCGCTTGAACTCCGATCGCTGGTCGCCCGTCAAGCGGCCAGATCGCCGGACTGAATGCGCTTGACGCCAGCCTTCTGCATATCGCCCCAGGCCTTTGCGAGCGAGCCCTGGGTGTCGATGCCGCGACAGGCATCCTCAATGACATATGTCTCGAAACCCGCCTTGCGCGCATCCAGTGCCGACCAGGCCACGCAGAAGTCGGTGGCCAGTCCGACCACAAAGATGCGCTGCAGTTTGCGCGCTTTGAGATAGCCGGCGAGGCCCGTCGTGGTCTTGCCGTCCGCTTCGGTGAAGGCGGAATAGCTATCGACGGCCTGGTTGAAGCCCTTGCGCAGGATCAGTTCGGCATTGGGGATACTGAGATCCTTCGACAGCGCCGCGCCGTCGGTGCCCATGACGCAGTGGTCCGGCCACAGCACCTGCTTGCCATAGGCAACGTCGGTGGTCTCGAACGGCTTCTTGCCGGAGTGGCTGGACGCGAAGGAGACATGGCCGGGCGTGTGCCAGTCCTGGGTCATGATCACATGGGTAAATTTCTTGGCGAGCGCGTTGATAACGGGCACCACACGGTCACCGTCCTTCACGGCAAGGCTGCCGCCGGGCAGGAAACAGTTCTGCACGTCGATGACGAGCAGCACCGAACTACGATCGGCCGTCACTTTGCCGGCCGCAACCGAACCCCTGGCAGTTAAGGCGGTTGCGGTCATCGCACCAAATCCTGCAAGCAGCTGACGTCGATCGAGCATCGTGAAATCTCCCGCCGCGACCGCATCAGCAAATCAGGTCGGGAGATCGTCGTAAAGCCTTCGTTGGAAGCCTTCGCCGCAAGCCTTCAGTTGCGTCAGCGTGGCTCGATCCCGTCGCGAACCGCGCGGAAGCGCGGAAAGGCCTTAGCCCAGTCGTCGCGCGGTGCGCTTGCGACAATACGCATGGCAGTCTTGCCGCTGCCGAAACGCAGCCACTGCACCACCGTCACCGGGGTGTTGCCCTTGCCACTGATGGCGTCGATGCGGGTCTCATAGCCCGGCATGCCATCGATCCGCTGCGGCTCCGAGAGCGTGACACGCGCATCGCGCAGCCCGGGAATCTGACCGGCCGCCTGCTGGGCAAAGCGGCCACGGTCGTCCGGCCGCTCGGGGGCCGAGCCGATGCTGCCGAGGATCATGAACGGGCTCTGCTCGACCGCGGCTTCGTCGGCCGAGTCCGCCAGCAGGATCGCAGCCCCCGGCGCCAGCATGCGCACGGATTTGAAGCCGCTGAGTTCGACGATCTTGAACGGCATCATGCCGAGTTGTTCTTCCAGCGGCACTTCCTTGCGGATGCTGACGCTGGCGAACATCTGGCGGACGGCGTCGTCGGTGTAGATCTTCTGCGCGTTTTCCGGTACCTGCACCGCGACATAGCCCGAAAACGTGCCGCCATTGATGATCATCGCATAGCGCCTGACCGGCGCGCCGGCGGGGTCCTTGGTGCTTTCCACCGTGTAAAATCCCTGGCCCGCCCCCGTCTCGATCGTCTCGGGCTTCAGCGCCATGCTGGCCGGATTGGTCTTGAATGCGGTTTCGACTTCGGTGAAAGCCGTGGCCGGCAATTCGGTCATCAGCATTTTCACGCCCTGGTCCGAGGTCTGAAAGCCGGTAAAGGTGGCGGAGGGCTCCAGCCCGACCGAGGGCGTCACGCCGACGCGGATGCCCGGCGGGAAAACGGGGTCGGCCGCGCGGGCCGAAGTCATGGCGGCGAGCAACACGGTGAGGGCGAACAGGGGCGCGAGGTGTCTCATCAGGCTCTTACTTGGTTCGGTGTTGCGGCGATCATGGGCGAGGGCGAACCGGATCGCCTGCCGCGAAGGGTCACGATGCCCTGTTCCAGCAACAGATCAAGGCACAAATCCGTTCCCGGCAGTCTTTGCGCCGATCCGCCGCGATGCCTACTTCAAGCCGGGCGTTCAGACTTAATTAATTTCCCGAATACCCTATGATTTCCGCGCCTAAGCCGTGCGGAGGCGTCTTGCGGCAACCGGCCCCCCTCCTATATGAGGCCTAGCGTCGCAATATCGCGAGCCATCGATTTTATTTGGGGGTTTGAGCGGGGCGCCCGTTGGGCCCGGCCAACCTGCCGCAAAAAGAAGGAAGTGAGAGCATGGGAAAGGTCATCGGTATCGACCTCGGGACGACGAATTCGTGCGTTGCCGTCATGGACGGCAAGACGCCGAAGGTCATCGAGAACGCAGAAGGCATGCGGACGACACCGTCCATCGTCGCGTTCACCGATGATGGCGAGCGCCTCGTTGGCCAGCCGGCCAAGCGCCAGGCCGTCACCAATCCCGAGCGCACCATTTTTGCCGTGAAGCGCCTGATCGGTCGCCGCTACGACGATCCGACCGTCGAGAAGGACAAGAAGCTCGTCCCCTACAAGATTGCCAAGGGTGGCAATGGCGACGCCTGGGTCGAGGTCGACGGCAAGACCTATTCGCCGTCGCAGATCTCCGCCTTCACCCTGCAGAAGATGAAGGAAACCGCCGAAGCCCATCTCGGCCAGAAGGTCGAGCAGGCGGTCATCACCGTCCCCGCTTACTTCAACGACGCCCAGCGTCAGGCCACCAAGGACGCCGGCAAGATTGCCGGCCTCGAAGTGCTGCGCATCATCAACGAGCCGACCGCAGCAGCCTTGGCCTATGGTCTCGACAAGTCGAAGTCCGGCACCATCGCGGTGTACGACCTCGGCGGCGGCACCTTCGACGTCTCGATCCTGGAGATCGGCGACGGCGTGTTCGAGGTGAAGTCGACCAATGGCGACACCTTCTTGGGCGGTGAAGACTTCGACATGCGTCTGGTCGGCTACCTCGCCGACGAGTTCAAGAAAGAGCAGGGCATCGACCTGCGCAACGACAAGCTGGCCCTGCAGCGCCTGAAGGAAGCCGCTGAAAAGGCCAAGATCGAGCTGTCGTCCACGACCCAGACCGAAATCAACCTGCCGTTCATCACGGCGGATGCCTCCGGTCCGAAGCATCTGACGCTGAAGCTGACCCGCGCCAAGTTCGAAGCGCTGGTTGACGATCTCGTGCAGAAGACCATCGAGCCGTGCCGCAAGGCGCTGAAGGATGCCGGCCTCACCGCCGGTGAAATCGGCGAAGTGGTGCTGGTCGGCGGCATGATCCGCATGCCGAAGATCCAGGAAGTGGTGAAGCAGTTCTTCGGCAAGGAGCCCCACAAGGGCGTCAATCCGGACGAAGTCGTGGCCATCGGCGCCGCCATCCAGGCCGGCGTGCTGCAGGGCGACGTCAAGGACGTGCTGTTGCTCGACGTGACCCCGCTGTCGCTGGGCATCGAGACGCTGGGTGGCGTGTTCACCCGCATCATCGAGCGCAACACCACGATCCCGACCAAGAAGAGCCAGGTGTTCTCGACGGCGGAAGATAATCAGAATGCCGTCACCATCCGGGTTTTCCAGGGTGAGCGCGAAATGGCGGCGGACAACAAGCCGCTGGGCCAGTTCGACCTGATGGGTATTCCGCCGGCGCCGCGCGGCATGCCGCAGGTCGAGGTCACCTTCGACATCGACGCCAACGGCATCGTCAACGTCTCGGCCAAGGACAAGGCGACCAACAAGGAGCAGCAGATCCGCATTCAGGCGTCTGGTGGTCTGTCGGAAGCCGACATCGAGAAGATGGTCAAGGACGCCGAAGCCAATGCGGCCGACGACAAGAAGCGTCGCGAGGCTGTGGATGCGAAGAACCAGGGCGACGCGCTGGTGCATTCGACAGAGAAGGCGCTTGCCGAGCATGGCGACAAGGTCGGCGCGCCCGAGCGCACCGCCATCGAAGACGCCATGACCGAACTCAAGGAAGCGCTGAAGGGCGACGACGCCGAGGCGATCAAGGCGAAGTCGAACACGCTGGCGCAGGCTTCCATGAAGCTCGGCGAGGCGATGTATACGCAGCAGGCCGAAGCCGACGCCAAGCGCGATGCGGCCAAGGACGACATCGTCGATGCCGAATTTACGGAAGTCGACGACGACAAGCCGAAGAAGTCGGCCTAACGCACAGGATCAGGTCGCCATGCTTCCTGATCACACTTCAACGGTCATCTCGGGGCAATGGCCCGCGGCACGTCCGCGGTTCGTTGCCCCGACGATCCATCCCTGCCCCTTTATGATGATGGATGGCCGCGCCGCGCCGGACGGGCTTTTGCCCCGCAGGCGGGCCTTTTCCGGCCATGACAGCTGAGAGCGTCCCATGTCCACCAAACAATGTTACTACGAGACGCTGGAAGTCGAACGCACCGCGACTGATGGGACGCTGAAGTCCGCGTTCCGCAAGCTGGCGATGAAGTGGCATCCCGACAAAAACCCGGGCGATGCCGCCGCCGAGGTGAAGTTCAAGGAAATCGCCGAAGCCTACGAGGTCCTCAAGGACGGCGACAAGCGCGCCGCCTATGACCGGTTCGGCCATGCCGCATTCGAGCAGGGTCATGGCGGCGGCGGTGGTCCGGGCTTCGGTACCGGCTTCGCGTCATCCTTCTCCGACATTTTCGAAGACCTGTTCGGCATGGCCGGACAGCGTGGCGGCGGCCGCAGCGGTGGCCGCGAGCGTGGCGCCGACCTGCGCTACAATATGGAAATCACGCTGGAGGAGGCCTTCTCCGGCAAGACCGCGCAGATCGAGATTCCTGTCGCGGTGACCTGCGAGGCTTGTTCAGGCACGGGCGCCAAGGCCGGCACCAAGCCGAAGACGTGTTCGACTTGCGCCGGCCAGGGCCGCGTACGTCAGGCGCAGGGCTTCTTCACGCTCGAGCGCACCTGTCCGAGCTGTCACGGCCGCGGTCAGATGATCGAGGATCCGTGCCCGAGTTGCTCCGGCGCGGGCCGCGTCGAGCGCGAGCGCTCGCTGTCGGTGAACATTCCCGCCGGCGTCGAAGATGGCACCCGCATTCGTCTGGCCAATGAAGGCGAGGCCGGCACGCGCGGCGGGCCCGCGGGCGATCTCTACATTTTCCTGTCGCTGGTTTCGCATGATTTCTTCCAGCGCGACGGTGCTGATCTGCATTGTCGGGTGCCGATCTCCATGGTCACGGCTGCCCTCGGCGGCGAATTCGAGGTGCCGACCATCGACGGCAACCGCAACAAGGTGAAGGTGCCTTCTGGCACTCAGTCAGGCCGCCGTTTCCGGGTCAGCGGCAAGGGCATGCCGGTGCTGCGATCGCGTCAGGCAGGTGACATGTATGTGCAGGTTGTGGTCGAGACGCCGCAGAACCTGACGAAGAAGCAGCAGGAGCTCCTCGCAGAGTTCGAGAAGCTCTCGTCTGGTGCAACGCAACCAGAGGCAGCGGGATTCTTCACCAAGGTCAAGGACTTCTTCGGAACGCGCAGCGCCTCCTGACGTTACAATGCTTGACCGTTCCCGCGGTTGACGATACCCATTTATGACGAAATTCTGACGTCCCGCACGTTCCGCGGTCTGCTTGGAAGCACAATGCCTCTGCAATCGTCCGCGCGTCCGTTGAAAAAGCCACTTCGTCTCGATGACGAAGTTCGCTTCATTCGGTCATGGATTGATAAGCCGCTGCATATGGGCGCGGTGATGCCGTCAGGCAAAGCGCTGGCGCGCACGATGGCACAATATGTCGATCCCAAAGGTGCTGGTCCGGTCATCGAACTTGGCCCCGGCACCGGCGCGATCACCACAGCGCTGGTCGCGCATGGGGTGGATCAGAAGCGTTTGGTGCTCGTCGAATTCAATCCGACATTCTGCGCCCTGTTGCGCGAACGTTATCCGCAGGCCACCGTGGTCCAGGGCGACGCCTATACGCTGCGCGACACGTTGTGGGATGTGTTGAAAGAGCCGGCTTCGGCCGTTGTCTCTGGCCTGCCGCTGGTCACCAAGCCGATGCTGACGCGGCTGAAACTGATCCGCGATGCCTTTGCGGCCCTCGCTCCCAGTGCGCCCTTCGTCCAATTCACCTATTCGGTCGCGCCCCCAATTCCGAAATCTCTTCCCGGCGTCTCCACCGAAGCCTCCGAGCGCATCTGGATGAACCTTCCGCCCGCCCGCGTCTGGGTGTATCGCAAGGGTTGAGGCGCTTCCGGCGCCTCTTGGCTCGTCATTGCGAGCGCAGCGAAGCAATCCAGCCCTTTCTTTGTTTGCGGCTTTCTGGATTGCTTCGTCGCTACGCTTCTCGCAATGACGGGCGTGAGAACCAGTGCGATTGGACCCATGCCCACACCAAAAATCCTCGTCATTCCCGGCTCGCTGCGCACCGGCTCGCTGAATGCGAAGCTGGCGGCGGCTGCTGTCGATGAGCTGGTGCGTGCAGATGCCGAGGTGACGCGCATCTCGCTCGGCGATTTTCCGCTGCCGATCTATGACGGCGATCTCGAAGCGTCATCCGGCGTGCCGAAGCAGGCGCTCAACCTGAAACGTATGATCGGATCGCATCACGGCGTGCTGATCGTGACGCCGGAATACAATTCATCGCTGCCGCCGCTGGTAAAGAACAGCATCGACTGGGTGTCGCGCGTGACCGACGGACAGGAGCCCAAGGGGCAGGTGTTTCGCGGCCGCGCGTTTGCCATCGCCGCGGCATCGAACGGTCGCCTCGGCGGCACGCGCTGTCTGGAAGCGCTCCGCCTGGTGCTGTCCGCCTGCCGCGCGCTGGTGATCCCGAACCAGCTCGCGCTGTCCCATGCGGACGACGCCTATGACGAGATGGATCGTCTCAAACACGCCGCTGATATTGCGGCGATGCAATCCATGGTGCGGCAATTGATCGACGTCGCCCAGCAGATGAAGTGAGCCCGACATGACCGCCACCGATCCCCGCGACCGCCTCATCGTCGCGCTCGACCTGCCCGATGTCGCTGCGGCCGAAGCGATGATCGAGCGGCTCGGCGATAGCGTGAGCTTCTACAAGATCGGCTATCAGCTCGGTTACGCCGGCGGCCTGCCGCTGGTGCGCAAGCTCGCGGATGCCGGCAAGAAGGTGTTTGCCGACCTGAAGATGCACGATATCGGCAATACCGTAGCGCGCGGCGTCGAGAGCGTCGCCAAGCTCGGCGCGACGTTCCTCACCGTCCATGCCTATCCGCAGACCATGCAGGCCGCCGCGAATGCCAGCAAAGGCTCCGATCTGCGCATTCTCGCCGTCACGGTGCTGACGTCCTACGACGATGAAGACCTGAAAGCCGCCGGCTATCAACTCGGCCTGCGTGATCTCGTGACGACGCGCGCGCAGCAGGCGCAGGCGCTCGGCATCGATGGTCTCGTCTGTTCACCTGAGGAAGCGGGCCATCTGCGCAAGCTGATCAAGCCGGAGATGGTTCTGGTTACCCCCGGCGTGCGGCCCGCCGGTGCCGAACTCGGCGACCAGAAGCGGGTAATGACACCGGCCAGGGCGATCGCTGCAGGTTCGGATTATCTCGTGGTCGGCCGCCCGATCCTAGCGGCGGAGAATCCGAAGGCGGCGGCAGAGGCGATCGTCGCTGAGATCGAAACGTCACTCCGCACCTCATCCTGAGGAGCGCGCATCGCGCGCGTCTCGAAGGATGGTCGCGGGCGACAGAGCCAGGCTCATGGTTCGAGACGGCGCTTCGCGCCTCCTCACCACGAGGAACTGATAGAAAAGGGAGAACACCAAATGCCGAAGGCTTACTGGATCGCGCGTGTCGATGTGCACAATATGGACGGCTACAAGCAGTATGTCGCCGAAAACGGGCCCGTCTTTGCCAAATTCGGCGCCAGGTTCGTCGTGCGCGGCGGCCAGTTCGAGGCCAAGGAAGGCACCTCGCGCAGCCGCAATGTGGTGCTCGAATTCGCGGACTACGCGACAGCGCTCGCCTGCTACCATTCGCCGGAATACCAGCGTCTGGTGGAGATGCGCAAACCGCATGGCGATAGCGATCTGGTGATCATCGAGGGCTATGACGGGCCGCAGCCTTCATAGCGCGCCGTCCTCGCGATGATGAGAGCGGCGCGCGCTTGCTGCCCGCCGCCGCCGCCGCTATACCGCAAGGCATTGAAAGGCTTCACATGTCCGATATGAGATTGATCGTTGCCGGTGCCGGCGGCCGTATGGGCCGGGCGCTGATCCGCACCATTCATGACACGCCGGGCGCCGTCCTCGCCGGCGCGCTGGAAGCGCCGACATCGGACCTGATCGGGCAGGATGCCGGCGTGCTCGCGGGCCTGCCTGAAAATGGCATCAAGTTGTCGGCCGACCTGTGGACCATCTCGAAAGAAGCCGACGGCATCCTCGATTTCACCGTGCCTGCCGCGACCATCGCCAATGTCGCCATTGCGGCCCAGCGTGGGCTCGTCCACGTGATCGGCACCACCGGCCTGTCGTCATCCGATGATGCGGTGATCAAGAGCGTCACCAAGCAGGCCATCGTGGTGCAGTCCGGCAATATGAGTCTCGGCGTCAATCTGCTCGCCGCGCTGGTGAAGCGCGTGGCGCAGTCGCTCGATGACGGCTTCGACATCGAAGTCCTCGAAATGCATCACAAGGCCAAGATCGACGCGCCGTCGGGCACCGCATTCATGCTCGGCCAGGCTGCCGCCGACGGCCGCAAGGTGTCGCTCGACACACATTCGGCGCGTGGCCGTGATGGCATCACCGGCGCGCGCAAGACCGGCGATATCGGCTTCGCGTCGCTGCGCGGCGGCACCGTCGCCGGTGAGCATACGGTGATCTTTGCCGGCCCTCATGAGCGCATCGAGCTGACCCACAAGGCCGAGGATCGCATGATCTTCGCCCATGGCGCGTTGAAAGCGGCGATGTGGGCCCATGGCAAGAAGCCGGGACATTATTCGATGGCCGACGTGCTCGGCCTGGGTGAAACCTGAAGAAGAAACAACAACGGAAACTGCGATGACCGACCGTCTTCTCGTGCTCGTCCGCCATGGCCAGAGCGACTGGAATCTGAAGAACCTGTTCACCGGCTGGAAAGATCCCGATCTCACCGAGAAGGGCGTCGCCGAAGCCAAGGAAGCCGGCCGCAAGCTGAAGGCGCAGGGCCTGACATTCGATGTGGCCTTCACCTCGGAACTGACGCGCGCGCAGCACACGCTGAGGCTGGCGCTTGAAGAGATGGGCCAGACCAGCATTCCGGTGACGAAGAACCTCGCCCTCAACGAGCGCGATTACGGCGATCTGTCCGGCCTCAACAAGGACGACGCCCGCGAAAAATGGGGCGAGGAGCAGGTCCATATCTGGCGCCGCTCCTATGACGTGCCGCCGCCCGGTGGCGAAAGCCTGAAGGACACGCTGGCGCGCACCCTGCCTTATTACGTGCAGGAGATTCTGCCCGGCGTGCTGCGCGGCGAGCGCACGCTGGTAGCGGCCCATGGCAATTCGCTGCGCGCACTGATCATGGTGCTGGAGAAGCTGACGCCCGAAGGCATTCTGGCGCGCGAACTCGGTACAGGCGCGCCCATCATCTACCGGCTCAATGCGGACGCCACGGTGGCGTCGAAGGTCGATCTGGCCTGATCTCTGGCGCTATTATTTCGGAAGAATTTGCGGCCGCATAGCAAGCCGACTCGTCACAACAAAAAAAGCCTGCAGCGGTCGCTGCAGGCTTTTGATTTTGATGGCATCGTTCAGTTTGAGCCGTTATGCGCGAACTGGCCGGTGGCGCGGAAGCGCCAGAGATATTGCGGGATGATGGCTTCCATCGACTCCGGCGCGATGCCGAGGCCTTCCAGGGTGAGCCCGGCGGCCTTGGCGGCATTGGAGACGACATTGTCGATACCGAGCATCGCCACCTGGTCCGGCGTCAGCTTGAAGTCGCCTGGCGCGAATTGCAGGATATGGGATTGCAGCTTGGCGATGCCCATCGGCACCGGCAGGATCATGCGCTCGCGCTCGATGGTCTTGAGCACGAGTTCGACGATCTCGCGCATGGTCATCACTTCCGGCCCGCCGAGCTCATAGACGGCACCTGGCTTGGTCTTGCCATCCGCCGCATCGGCGACGGCTTCGGCGACATCGCCGACGAACACCGGCTGCATTTTGGTGTCCGCGCCGAACACCGGCATGACGGGCGCCATGCGGGCCAGCGAGGCGAAGCGGTTGGTGAGGCTGTCTTCCGGCCCGAACACCAGTGACGGGCGCAGGATCGAGGCCGATGGCACCGCAGCGAGCACGTTCTGCTCGCCGGCGGCCTTGGTACGGCTATAACCCGACGCCGCATCGGGATCGGCGCCGATCGCCGACACATGCACCATCCGGGCGCCGATCTCGGCGGCCGCCTGGGCGATGGCGCCGGCGCCGCCCGCCTGCACCGCGTTGAACTTTTGCGCGCCGCTCTCGGTGAGGATGCCGACCAGATTGATCACCACGCTGGCATCGCGCATGGCCGCCTTGATGGAGCCGGGATGGCGTAGATTGGCCTGCACGGCGTGAATTTGTCCGACCCGCCCGAGCGGCTGCAGATGGCCGGCGAGCTCCGGGCGACGCACGGCGACGCGAATCCGGTAGTCGCGCTTGGCCAGCGCGCGCACCACATGACGTCCCACGAAGCCGGATCCGCCGAAAACCGTGACGAGGGTGTCGAGGGCAGCCATGGGGTCAGTTCCTTGCGTAAGTCGGGCGGTGAAATGCGGTCGATTGGACCGTTTCGCGATACGCCAACGCGCCAGACCTGTACAGCGGAAAGGAATTGCACAAAGCAATTTGACAAGTGCGTAACGGCCCCCTACACACCGCGCCACGTGCCTCGCACGTGCCCAGGTGGCGGAATTGGTAGACGCGCTGGCTTCAGGTGCCAGTGGCTTAACGGCCCCCTACACACCGCGCCACGTGCCTCGCACGTGCCCAGGTGGCGGAATTGGTAGACGCGCTGGCTTCAGGTGCCAGTGGCTTAACGGCCGTGAAGGTTCGAGTCCTTTCCTGGGCACCACGCCCTTCTAAACCTTTGGTTTACAAGGATATATAAAAGCCATTGGCTTTTTGCCCGGCTATCTCGCCAGACTGCCCGGCAGCGTCGCATCGTACTGTTCTCATTATTGATTAGGCTCGACCACTGCCCGATCATAGGCCGCGATGGACGCCTGCGCCGTGGCCTTGACCTCGGCGGCGCTCATGCCGGGCTTGTACAGGCTGCTGCCGAGGCCGAAGGCCTGCACGCCGGCTTTGATGTAATCGGAAAAATTGTTGTCGGAGACGCCGCCGACGGCGCCGACCACCGTCGTCGCGGGCAGCACCGCACGGATGGCGGCGATGCCGGACGGGCCGAGTATCGAGGCCGGAAAAAACTTCAACGCGGACGCGCCGGCATGCAGCGCCAGGAAGGCTTCGGTCGGTGAGAACACGCCGGGCATCGTGACCATGCCGCGGCGTGCGGCTATGGCCAGCACGTCGACATCGACATTGGGACTGACCATCAGCCGTCCGCCACTGTCGGCAACGCGGGCGCAATGCTCGGCGGTCAGCACCGTGCCGGCGCCGATCAGCGCATCGCCGCCAAACCGCTTGCAGATGCGCGCGATGGAGTCGAACGGATCGGGCGAGTTCAACGGCACCTCGATCATCTCATAGCCAGTGTCGATCAGCGTCTCGACGATGGCCTCGACCTCATCGGGGCGCACCCCGCGCAGGATGGCGACGAGCGGGCGCTTCACTTTGGGCCACGGCATGGGCTGTGTCATGCGAACTGATGTCCCCACAAATGGATGGCGGCTTTGCTGAGGCCGCGTTGCGACGCGCGTTCGGCGTCGATGCTGGTGATACTAAACCCGGCCTGCGTCAGCGCCTCCGCGTAGAGCTGCCCAAGCCTGCCGGCGCCGATCAGGCGGACCGGATCTTGCGTGCCGTAACGCGATCGGGCGTCTGCGATCTCCATGCCGATCAACAAACCTGACAGCCGCGCGGCGCCATCAGCCCGCTGTTGGAAGCCGAGCAGTTGCGCGGCACGCAGGCTGAATAGCGCAGCCGTCAAACCCGCTCCGGCAGAGCTTGCGCGCAGCAGCCCGTCGCGAAATGCCGCATCGGCACCGTGCGATTCCGTCTCGCGGTCGATGGCGTGTTTGAGAATGCTGTGCTCACTGAGAATCGAGAACAACTCGCCGGTCATGTAGGTCGTGAACGACACGACGCTGCCGCTCTCGATGCGCACCCACTTGCTGTGGGTGCCGGGAATGCAGACCAGGCCGGTGAAGTCGGGCTCGGTCACGCCGAGCAGTTGCGTTTCCTCGCCGCGCATTACATCGGGCGCAGCTGCATCGGCCTGCGCGATACCGGGCAGGATGCGCACATCGCCCGAGGTATCGACGCGTTGGGCGCCGTCATGCAAGACATCGAGTCGCGCGGGCGTGCGGAGATAGGGCGCTTCGATCCAGCCTTGCCTGGCGCCGGCCATGCCGCAGATCAGCACCGGCAGGGCAGCCGTTGCGCCGAGCTTTGCCAGGTGATGTATCAGCACCGGCGCAAAGCCGGTGGCGGCACAGTGCAACATCCCCTCGGAGCCGCGCGTTTCAGCGATCACATGGCCATCGGCGGCCATCAGCCAGCCGCGAAAACTGCTGGTGCCCCAATCCACGGCCACGAAAGCCGGCTTCCCCATCGTCACAGTCTTCTCCGGCTCTGCTGGCGCGATTTTCGCCGAGCATAGCCGAAAGCCGCGCGGCTAGCAGTAGTTCTCGCACAGCATCGGCGTGAATTCGGATCGCTGACTGCTGCTGTTGGAAACCTCCATCAAATGCGGGGTGCCGCCGCGCGCGGCGACGCTGCGGAATGCGTCCATGATGGCAACGGCCATATCGGCATCATGCGTCTCGACGGCATCGTCGAGCCAGTCGGGCATATTGCGCTCGGTCGATAGCGCACAGTGCCACGCGCCGTCGTCGTAGGCCAGGCGACGCAAGTGCCAGGCCGGGAGTTCGATCGCGATCAAGGCCAGAGCTGCCTCCGTCCATGCGCCAGCCGCAACGAGGCGATCGAGGCGCTGTGCTTCGACCGTGCGGCGCATCGCCGGCAGGCGCCGGCAGTGGGCGAGGCACGTGGCCGTGAAACGATCGGCATCGAGCGGCGCGCGGTTCGATGCGCGAGACGATGCGGTGATGTGAAGATCTGAGAGGCGCAACATGCGGAAATCTCCACGAGCAGCACGGCCGTCGAGCGGCCGCAGCGCCACAGTGGCTCAATCCGGCATTGGAATACGAGGCGGTGCGGATGCCGAAGACATAAACGCGGCATAATTAAGCGTCCTCGATGCCTGACGCGTCTTTATGGGATTCCTATAAGTTCGTGGTTCCCCACCTCTCGAAAACCTACGGGCCGGATGGCACCTGATCGAGCATCGGGCGCAGGTTTTGCGTCCAGTGCCAGTACATCAGGAGCTTTCCATGCTGGACGTCGTCATGCTGGGCCTCGGGCTCGGCTTCTTCGTGCTCACGCTGGGCTACGCCTATGCCTGCGAGCGGCTGTGAGGAGATGGATCATGATCTTTGACTATGCGCTCGCCGGCGCCGTCTCGGCCGCTCTCCTCATCTATCTCACTTACGCGCTGCTCCGTCCGGAGCGGTTCTGAGCTGATGTTACAAGGTCAAAAACAATGACACTCATCGGATGGATTCAGATCGCGCTGTTCTGCGCGGTAATCCTTGCGCTCACCAAGCCGCTCGGCGGCTATATGACGCGCGTGTTCAATGGCGAGAGGACGCTCCTGGCGCCGGTGTTGCGGCCGGTCGAAGCCGGCATCTACCGGCTGTCCGGTGTCGATGCCAAGCGCGAGCAGCATTGGCTGACTTATACAGTCGGCATGTTGCTGTTGCAGGTCGTCGGCCTCGTGTTCCTCTATGCGTTGCTACGCCTGCAGGACATCCTGCCGCTCAACCCGCAGGGCCAATCCGCCGTCGCATCGGATCTTGCTTTCAACACGGCGGTCAGTTTCGTCACCAATACCAACTGGCAGAACTACGGCGGTGAAAGCACGCTGTCTTATCTGAGCCAGATGCTGGGCTTGACGGTGCAGAACTTCCTCTCTGCAGCAACCGGCATTGCGCTCGCCGTCGCCTTGATCCGCGGCTTCGCACGGTCCTCGATGCGAACCCTCGGCAATTTCTGGGTCGATCTCACCCGCGCAACGCTCTACATCCTGCTGCCGATCGCCGTCGTCTTCACGCTGTTTCTGGTCTGGCAGGGCATGCCGCAGACGCTTGGCGCTTATGTCGATGTGAGCACCCTGGAAGGTGCCAAGCAGAGCATCGCCGTGGGGCCGGTGGCGTCGCAGGTGGCGATCAAGATGCTCGGCACCAATGGCGGCGGCTTCTTCAATGCCAATGCCGCGCATCCGTTCGAGAATCCGACGGCGCTGTCGAACTTCGTGCAGATGCTCTCGATCTTCGCCATCGGCGCAGCCTTGACCAATGTGTTCGGCCGCATGGTCGGCAATCCCAAGCAGGGCTGGACCATTCTGGCGGTCATGGGTGTGCTGTTCGTCGCAGGCGTCGCCGTTACCTACTGGGCCGAAGCATCCGGCACCAATACGCTCCAGGCACTCGGTCTCACCGGTGGCAACATGGAAGGCAAGGAGACGCGCTTCGGCATCGTCGCCTCGGCCTTGTTCGCCGTCATCACCACCGCCGCGTCCTGCGGCGCCGTCAATGCGATGCACGACTCGTTCACCGCACTTGGCGGCATGATTCCGTTGATCAACATGCAGCTCGGCGAGATCATCGTCGGCGGCGTCGGTGCGGGCCTGTACGGCATGCTGATATTCGTCGTGCTGGCGATCTTCGTCGCCGGTCTGATGGTCGGCCGGACGCCCGAATATGTCGGCAAGAAGATCGAGGCGCGGGAAGTGAAGATGGCCATGCTCGCCATTCTCGTGCTGCCGTTAATGTATCTCGGCTGGACCGCGGTGGCCGTGGTCCTGCCGTCGGCCGTCGCGTCGATGGCCAATGCCGGCCCGCATGGATTTACCGAGGTGCTGTACGCGTTCACCTCGGCCACCGGCAATAACGGCTCGGCCTTTGGTGGCCTCACCGGCAATACGTTCTTCTACAATCTGACGCTCGCGCTTTCGATGCTGGTCGGTCGCTTCTTCATGATCGTTCCGGCGATGGCGATGGCCGGTTCTCTCGTCGAGAAAAAATCGATCGCGGCTTCATCGGGCACGCTGCCGACCACCGGCGGTCTGTTCGTCGGCCTCGTCATCGGCGTCATCCTGATCATCGGCGGTCTCACCTTCTTCCCCGCGTTGGCGCTGGGTCCGATCGTCGAGCACCTCGCCATGATCTCCGGCAACCTGTTCTGATCGGAGCAATCGCAATGGATATCATCAAAACACAGAAGCGCGGCGCAAGCTCGGCTTTGCTCGATCCGAAGATCGTCCTCCCCGCGATCGCAGCCTCCTTCAAGAAGCTCGATCCGCGCGTGATGATCAAGAGCCCGGTAATGTTCGTGGTCGAAGTCGTGGCCGCGCTCACCACCGTCATCTTCATCAAGAACCTGATGAGCGGTGGGGAGGACATCGCCTTCACCTTCCAGATTATTTTGTGGCTGTGGTTCACGGTGCTGTTCGCCAACTTCGCCGAAGCGGTGGCCGAAGGCCGCGGCAAGGCGCAGGCGGAGACGCTGAAGAAGACGCGGACCGAAAGCCAGGCCAAGCTTTTGACCGGCAACGATAGCAGCGATCATAGCTATCGCATGGTGGCCGGCACGACGCTGAAGGTGGGTGACATCGTGCTGGTCGAGGCTGGCGATCTCATCCCGTCGGATGGCGAGGTGATCGAAGGCGTGGCATCCGTCAACGAAGCCGCCATCACCGGTGAATCCGCGCCCGTGATCCGCGAATCCGGCGGCGACCGCTCGGCGGTCACCGGCGGCACGCAGGTGTTGTCGGATTGGATTCGGGTCCGCATTACGGCGGCGCAAGGCTCCACCTTCATCGATCGCATGATCAAGCTGGTGGAAGGCGCGGAGCGGCAGAAGACGCCGAACGAGATCGCGCTCAACATCCTGTTGCTCGGCCTCACCATCATCTTCGTGTTCGCGACGGTGACGATCCCGTCCTATGCCGCCTATGCGGGCGGTACCATCTCGGTCGTGGTGCTGGTGGCGCTGTTCGTGACTTTGATCCCGACCACCATCGGCGCGCTGCTGTCGGCGATCGGCATCGCCGGGATGGATCGGCTGGTACGTTTCAACGTGCTGGCGATGTCCGGCCGCGCGGTGGAAGCCGCCGGCGACGTCGATACGCTGTTGCTCGACAAGACCGGCACCATCACGCTCGGCAATCGCCAGGCGACGGCGTTCCGTCCGCTGCGCGGTGTGACCGAGCAGGAACTGGCCGATGCAGCACAGCTGGCGTCACTGGCCGATGAAACCCCGGAAGGCCGTTCCATCGTCGTGCTGGCGAAGGAGAAATACGGCATCCGCGGCCGCGATATGGCTGAGCTTGGCGCCACCTTCGTGCCGTTCACGGCACAGACCCGCATGAGCGGCATCGATGCGTCGGGCAGCTCCGTGCGCAAGGGGGCCGTGGATTCGATCCTCGCTTTCGTCGGCGGCACCGAGATGGCGACGGTGTCGTCGGGAAACACGGCACGCGCTCTGCAGCCGGCAAATCTGTCGCCAGCCGCACGCGAGCTGCAGACCATCGCCGATGAAGTGGCGAAGGCCGGCGGCACGCCGCTCGGCGTGGTGCGTGACGGCAAGCTGCTCGGTGTCATCTATCTGAAGGACATCGTCAAAGGCGGCATCCGCGAACGCTTCGCCGAACTGCGCCAGATGGGCATCCGCACCATCATGATCACCGGCGACAACCCGATGACGGCCGCGGCCATCGCGGCAGAAGCCGGCGTCGATGACTTCCTGGCGCAGGCGACGCCCGAGGACAAGCTCAAGCTGATCCGCGACGAGCAGGCCAAGGGCAAGCTGGTGGCCATGTGCGGCGACGGCACCAATGACGCGCCGGCCCTGGCACAGGCCGATGTCGGCGTGGCCATGAATACCGGCACCCAGGCGGCGCGCGAGGCCGGCAACATGGTCGATCTCGACAGCAACC
>SDZE01000595.1 GCA_004173095.1 Bradyrhizobiaceae bacterium | reverse complement strand
TCCGTGAGGTCTTCCGCCATCCGCTTGGTCAGCACGGTGATCAGCGAGCGATAGCCTTGCGCTGCGGTGGCGCGAACCTCGCCGAGCAGATCGTCGACCTGGGTGCGGGCCGGGCGGATGTTGACGGGCGGATCGATCAGGCCGGTGGGGCGAATGACCTGTTCGGCAAACACGCCGCCGCTTTCCTGCAGCTCCCAGCCCGACGGCGTCGCCGACACCGCGACGGTCTGCGGGCGCATCATGTCCCATTCCTCGAAACGCAGCGGCCGGTTGTCCATGCAGGAGGGCAGCCGGAAGCCATATTCCGCCAGCGTCGCCTTGCGGCGGAAGTCGCCTTTGAACATGCCGCCGATCTGCGGCACGGTGACGTGACTTTCGTCGGCGAACACCAGCGCATTGTCGGGGACGTATTCGAACAGCGTGGGCGGCGGCTCGCCCGGCCGGCGGCCGGTGAGATAGCGCGAGTAGTTCTCGATGCCGGCGCAGGCGCCCGTGGCTTCCATCATTTCGAGATCGAAGATGGTGCGCTGCTCCAGCCGCTGCGCTTCCAGCAGGCGGCCCTGATGGTGCAGCTGCTCGAGCCGCCACTTCAACTCGTCCTTGATGGATTTCATCGCCTGGATCAGCGTCGGCCGTGGCGTCACGTAATGCGAATTCGCGTAGATCTTCACGAATTCGAGTTCGTCCTGCTTGTGGCCGGTGAGCGGGTCGAATTCCTCGATGCTCTCGACGGTGTCGCCGAACAGGTTGACGCGCCAGGCGCGGTCTTCGTAATGCGCCGGGAAGATATCGACGACGTCGCCGCGCACCCGAAACGTGCCGCGGGTGAAGTCGTGCTGGGTGCGCTTGTATTGCAGGGCGACGAGATCGGCGATCAGCTGGCGCTGGTCGATGCGCTCGTCCTTCTTCAGCGCAAAGGTCATCGCAGTGTAGGTTTCGACCGAACCGATACCATAGATGCACGACACCGAGGCGACGATGATGACGTCATCGCGCTCCAGCAGCGCACGCGTCGCCGAATGGCGCATGCGGTCGATCTGTTCGTTGATCGACGAGTCCTTCTCGATATAGGTATCGGTGCGCGGGACGTAGGCCTCGGGCTGGTAGTAGTCGTAATAGGACACGAAATATTCGACGGCGTTGTCCGGGAAGAAGTTCTTGAACTCGCCATAGAGCTGCGCCGCCAGCGTCTTGTTCGGCGCCAGGATGATGGCCGGGCGTTGCGTCGCCTCGATCACCTTGGCCATGGTGTAGGTCTTGCCGGAGCCGGTGACGCCGAGCAGCACCTGGGTGCGGTCGTTGCGGGCGATACCCTCGACCAGCTCCTTGATCGCGGTGGGCTGATCGCCCTTCGGCTCATATTCCGATTTCAGTTCGAACCGCACGCCGCCTTCGGATTTCTCCGGGCGCGGCGGACGATGCGGCGACCACACTTTGGTGCCGCCATCCTGTTTGCGGAATTCCGGACGGCCATCGCGGATCAGGGCTTCGAGTGCGTCGGCCGTGGCCTGCACGCCGAGCGCCTCCATCTTGTTACGCGGCGGCCGGGCCGTCAGCGCCTCGGCATCCTCCTCGTCGGTGGTGAAGCCAAGCTGCTTGGCGAGCTCCGGATCAAGGGTCGGGATCGAGGCCGAGGTGTTGTAATTCGCCTGCGGTGCTTCCTCCAATCCCTTCTGCTCGCTGAGCCGCGGCGCATAGGGTGCGACGACCGGCTGCGGAAACGGCTGCAACGGCGTCGGGCGCGCGCCCTCATCGCCCTCGAATTTCTTCGGCGTCGATTTGCGCGCGCGATGCACGGCCGCTTCGCCGCCGGAGCGGCGCTCGAACGAATTGCTGGGCGGCGGCTGCAGCCCGGTGCCCGAGCCCATGCCGGCATCGCCGCGATTGATCGCGGGATTCAGCAGTTCCGCCAGTGCAGGGCCGATCGGCTTCACCTCGGGACGACCGGCGCCGGGCTTCGCTCGAGGCGATTTTGCTGATTTCGCGGGCTTTTTCGATGTGTCGGGTTTCTTCGCCATGGCCGGAATATGGGGCGAGTCCCGCCGCGGTGAAAGAGCCCTAATGCCATATCGACATCGGTTGTTCCAACGGGGCGCCGAAGCGTCCGGGGCACCAGCGCGATGGTCTGCGCGGCGTCTTCGCAGCGCGATTGACTTGCATCTTCCGTTCTGGCCGAGTCCCGGTTTGCCGTTTGCAACCGTACAGGGCCGTCACATGATCGATCTCTATTACTGGAGCACGCCGAACGGCCACAAGATTACGATCTTCCTCGAAGAGAGCGGGCTGCCCTACAAGGTCATCCCGGTGGAGATCGGCAAGGGCGAGCAGTTCAAGCCGGAATTTCTGGCGATCGCACCGAACAATCGCATCCCGGCGATGGTCGACCATGATCCGACGGGCGCCGCCAAGCCGTTGGCGATGTTCGAATCCGGCGCCATGCTGCTGTATCTCGCCGACAAGACCGGGCAGTTCCTGTCCACCGACGTGATGGCGCGCTACGATGCGATCCAGTGGCTGTTCTGGCAGATGGGCGGGCTCGGGCCGATGGCCGGTCAGAACCATCACTTCCGCAATTACGCGCAGGAGAAGATTACCTACGCGATCGATCGCTATGTGAACGAAACCAACCGGCTGTATGGCGTGCTCAACAAACGCCTCGCCGATCGCGACTTCATCGCCGGCGACTATTCGATTGCCGACATGGCGAGTTATCCGTGGATCGTGCCCTTCAAGAACCAGGGCCAGGACATCGATGATTTCCCGCATCTCAAGCACTGGATGGAGCGGATCGCACAGCGCCCAGCCGTGCAGCGCGCCTATGCGGTGGCGAAACAGATCAATCCGAATTTCGGCCAGCCACGGGTCCGCACCGAGGAGGAACGCAAGATCCTGTTCGGTCAGACATCGCGCGTGGTGAAAGACTGACGTTCGACGACGTGCGGCGCCGTTGCAAAGGCGCGCAAGAAACCAAAAGACCAAGAAACGCTGGGACCGGAGACCATCCATGGCACTGCAATTGTTCGAACTCGTAGGCACCGACGACGATCGGCCGTTCAGCCCGTTTTGCTGGCGCACACGGATGGCGCTGGCGCATAAGGGGCTGGAGGTGACCTCGACCCCATGGCGCTTCACCGAAAAGGATGCGATCGCCGCGCATCAATCCGAGAAAGTGCCGGTGCTGCTCGACGGCGACCGCGCGATCAACGACTCCTGGGCCATCGCGACCTATCTCGAAGACACCTATCCCGATCGACCGTCGCTGTTCGGTGGGGACGGCGGGCGCGCGATGGCGCGGATGATCAATTGGTGGGGTGACACCGTGGTCATTGCGGGCATGTTTCCGATGATCGTTGCTGATATCCACGGCCATCTGGCGCCGGCAGACCAGGCTTATTTCCGTCAATCGCGCGAGGCCCGGTTCAAGAAAACTCTGGAAGAGATTTCATCGACACGCGATCGTGACGTGGTCGCGTTCAGGAAGTCGCTCGACCCGGTCAGGCTGACGCTGAAAACCCAACCCTATCTCGGCGGTGCCGCGCCGAACTATGCCGATTACATCGTGTTCGGGCCGTTCCAATGGGCGCGTGCGATCTCGTCGTTTCAGCTTTTGCAAGCCGACGATCTCATGCACGCGTGGCGCGACCGGATGCTCGATGCCTTTGACGGCATGGCGCGCAGATCGACCGGCTACGACGTGTAGTCGCCCTTTGCAGCGGCCGGATTTCGGAACGAAGCCCCCGACGCGATGTTAAGCGGTCTCCAAGAAAGGACCGCTCGATGACAGTAAAAGACAACAAGGCTTCTGCCGATGCATCCATGACCCGTCGGTATGTGGTCGGGGGCGCGAGCCTGGGGCTCGCCGGCTTGGCCGCTGCCGCTACACCGTCGCTTGCACAGGACAAGTCTGCGCTTGCACAAGACAAGGCGGCAATTGCGCCGAAGCCGCTGCAGGATCCGACGACCCAGTATCCGCAGCCACCGTTCAAGCGACAGACCCAACCGTGGCCTGGCCTCGCGAGCAAGATGGATCCGGTGCCCGACCATGGTGAAAAAAGCTATCGTGGTTCGGGCCGGCTTGCGGGACGCAAGGCTCTGATCACCGGCGGCGATTCCGGCATGGGGCGAGCGGCCGCGATTGCCTATGCCCGGGAAGGCGCGGATGTCGCAATCAACTATCTGCCGAACGAGGAGGAAGATGCGCAGCAGGTGCTGCAGTTGATCAAGGCGGAAGGGCGCATCGGGATCGGGATTCCCGGCGATCTGCGCAGCGAGGAGTTCTGTCAGCAACTCGTGGCCAAGGCCGTCGAGGGATTGGGCGGACTGGACATCGTCGTGAGCAATGCCGCGCGTCAGCAAACCCGCGCATCGATCATGGATGTCTCGTCGGAAGATTTCGACGCCACCATGAAAACCAACATCTACGCGCCGTTCTGGATCATCAAGGCGGCACTGCCGCATCTCAAGCCCGGCTCGGCGATCATTGGAACGTCGTCGGAGCAAGCCAATGACCCTTCGCCGGAGCTGTATGATTATGCGCAGACCAAAGCGGCCACCACGAACTATGTGAGGTCATTGGCCAAGCAACTCGGCCCGAAGGGCATTCGCGTCAATGCGGTGGCTCCCGGACCGATCTGGACGCCGCTGCAGGTGTCCGGCGGCGCCACGATGGAGAAACTGGAAAAGTTCGGTGGTGCTACTGCTCTCGGACGGCCCGGTCAGCCGGTCGAACTCGGTTCCATCTATGTGCAACTCGCAGCGTCGGACGCCAGCTTCGCTACCGGCCAGGTTTATGGATCGATGGGTGGCAACGGCACGCCGTAGCGCTCGATTTACAAGTGCGATCACGTCGCCAGCTCCGTAAAGGGAGAGCTGGCTCACAATCGGCGCGGCGGGCACCATTTCTGGTCGCCCGCCCCAATTCGTTTCGGTTTTGTTGGCGCGAGGGCTATAATCGCGACCCTGATTCAACGCTCGAGTTTCAAGGTCGCTATGGATATTACGCCGCGCGCATTAGCCGACGACGACATCATGTTCGATCTCGCCCCGGTGTCGCTCTGGATCGAGGATTTCAGCGCGGTAAAGGCGCTGTTCGAGCAGTGGCAGAAGCAGGGCGTCGATGACATCGAGACCTTCCTGCTCGCCAATCCCGAGCGGGTGCGGCAGTGCTCGCAGAACATCCGCATCCTCAAGGTCAATCGCAAGACGCTGTCGCTGTTCGGCGCACGTGACCTCAACCATCTGATGGTCAGTCTCGGTCTCGTCATGCGCGACGACACCTTCAAGAGCCATGTCTCCGAACTGGCGCAGCTATGGAGTGGCAAGACCGAGTTCTCCAGCCACACGGTGAACTACACGTTGAAGGGTGACCGGCTCGATATTCAGCTGCATGGCCAGATTCTGCCAGGCCATGAGCAGAGCTGGGATCGGGTAATGATCGCCATCGAGGATGTGACCGCGCGCGAGGGGGCGCGGCGCAAGCTGGCACATAGCGAAAACTACGCGCTCGGCCTGTTCATGCACTCGCCGGTGTCGCTCTGGGTCGAGGATTTCAGCGGCGTCAAGCGCCTGATCGACGAGGCGCGCGCGCGCGGCATCGAGGATTTTCGCGTCTTCACCGACGTCCACGAAGAGTTCGTGTTCCGCTGCATGGGCGAGATCCGCGTGCTCGACGTCAACACCCGCACGCTCGAACTGTTTGCTGCGCCGGATAAGGACACGTTGCTGCGTCAGCTGTCGGACGTGTTTCGCGACGAGATGGAACCGCATTTCCGAGAACAACTGATCGATCTATGGGACGGCAAGCTGTTTCAGCAGCGCGAGGTCGTCAACTACGCGCTCGACGGCACCAGGCTGCATCTGTTGCTGCAGTTTTCAGTGCTGCCCGGTCATGAAAAGGATTGGTCGCTGGTGCAGGTGGCGCTCACCGACATCACCTCGCGCAAGAAAGCGGAAGCCTATCTCGAATTCCTCGGCACCCATGACGTGCTGACCCGCGCCTTCAACCGTGCTTTCTTCGCCGATGAGCTTAATCGCCTGGAACGTAAAGGGCAGCAGCCCGTCACCGTCGTGATCGCGGATCTGAACGGCTTGAAGCGCGCCAATGACGAATTTGGCCACGCCGCGGGCGATGCCCTGTTGCGCCGCGCCGGCGAGGTATTCGAATCGCTGGTGGAAAAGCCGGCCACGGTGTCGCGCATCGGCGGCGACGAGTTCGCGGTGTTGCTGCCGGGCATGGACGCGGCCGCCGGTGAGGCGACGCTCACCGCTTTGGCGGGGCTGGTCGAGGTCAACAACCAGTATTATCCGGATTACGAGCTCAGCCTCTCCACCGGCGTCGCCACCAGCCAGCCGGGGGAACGGCTGGAGGCGGTGGTCAAGCGCGCCGATATGCTCATGCTTGGGCAGAAGCGTGCCTATTATGCGCAGCCCGAGCGCGATCGCCGCGCCGAGCGCTCGGTCTGACGCGTCAAACGGCGCGGCTATGCGTGGCCGCGCTCTGAGCGAGATGGGCGTCGAATGCAGAGGCCACGCTGCGCACGAGAAACGCCGCGTCGTCACGCATCGATAGCCGCCCGTCGATCAGCGTGATGGCGCCATCGGCCACCAGACGCGCAATCCTGCTGCGATCGATGATGGCCGATTGCGGATCGCGGCCGTGCCGGCGTGCGATTTTCGGCACATCGACATGGAGATCGCACATGATGCGTTCGATCAACTCTGCGCGGTAGCGGTCGTCGTCGGTGAACCGGTAACCTTTGGCGGTGGCGAGCCGCCCTTCGGCGATGCATGCGAGGTAATCGCGCGTGGTCACCGCGTTCTGCACGAAGCCGTCATGGGTCCTGCCGATCGCGCTGGCGCCGATGCCGATCAGCGTGGTGGCGTCGTCGTCCGTGTAGCCCTGGAAATTGCGATGCAGCCGGCCGCTCTGCAGGGCGATCGAGAGATTGTCTTCGGGCAGCGCGAAGTGATCGAGGCCGATGCGGCGATAGCCGACATTCATCAAGGCCCTCGCGATGGCTTCGGACTGCAGGTGCCGCTGGTCGCTGTCCGGCAGGCTGTGATCGGCGATCTTGCGCTGATGCTTCTTCAAGGACGGCATGTGCGCGTAGCCGAACACCGAGATGCGATCGGGGCGCAGCGCGATGCATTGCGCGACGGTGTCGATGCATGAGTCGATGCTCTGCAGCGGAAGCCCGTACAACAAATCGAAATTGATCTTGCCGATCCCGGCGCGGCGCAGCTGCGCGACCGCATTCGCCGTCTGATCGAAACTCTGGACGCGGTTGATGGCGCGCTGGACCGTGGGATCAAAACTCTGCACGCCAAGGCTCGCACGGTTGACGCCGCAATGACCGAGCGCATCGATCATGGGCGCCGTCAACGTGCGCGGATCGATCTCGATGGCGATCTCGGCAGCGGGCAGCACGCGAAATGCAAAACGCAACGCGCCCATGAGATCGACGAAGGCGTCCGGCGACATCATGGTCGGGGTGCCGCCACCGAAGGCGATATGCGAGATCTCCAGCGGCTTGCCGATCGCCTCCGCCACCATCTGCGCTTCGCTGCGCAGAGCTGCGGCATAGAGGGTGACGGGATCGTCGCGCTGGGTGAGCGTGGTGTGGCAACCGCAATACCAGCACATGGATCGGCAGAACGGCACATGCAGATAGAGTGAGGCCGGCGGCTCGCCGGGCAGGGCCGCGAGCCAGGTGCGATAGTCCCGCGCGGTCACCGACGGCGTGAAATGCGGCGCCGTCGGATAGCTGGTATAGCGCGGCAGCCGCTCCTGCCCATAAGCCTGCGCCAGATCCGCCCGCATCGTCGTCCCCCCGTGACAGGCCCAGCGTTAGCGGGACGCCGCGGGACGGACCTTGCGATAGCTCAATTGCTCAGCTCTGGTTGCCGCGCATGTCGGCCTCGATGGCCAGCGCCGGGCTGCCGAAGCGGGACCGGTAGACCTGCAGATTCTCCAGCACCCGCTGCACATAGTTGCGGGTTTCCGCATAAGGGATGCGCTCGACCCAGTCGACCACATCGACATTGGCCTGTCGCGGATCGCCATAGCGCCCGATCCACTGGCGCACACGGCCGCGGCCTGCATTGTAGCCGACGAAAGCGAGCACGTGGTTACCATCATAGTCGCTGAGCAGGTTGGCGATCTCCGCCGATCCCAGCTGCAGATTATAGGCGGGGTCGTTATGCAGGCGGTCGTTGCTGAAGGTGAAGCCCATCCGCCGGGCCAGCGTCTGGCCGGCGGCAGGCGTCACCTGCATATAGCCGGTGGCGCGGGCGCCGGAGGTGATGCGCGGATTGAAGGCGCTCTCGGTGCGGGTGATGGCATAGACCAGGCTCTTGTCGGTCTTCTTGCCGATCGGCGTGTAGTCGGGCAGCCCGGTGGCTGGGAAGGCGTAGCTGTCGAAGGCGAAGCCGCGATTGAGCGCAGCACGGCCGACGGCCAGCATGGCGCCGGGATCACGGCGCTGTCGGAGCGAGTCGGCGACGACTGCCAGCAATGCGGTGTCGTTGCTGCGCCCGAGATCGCCGACGAACGGCACCACGAGGCGACGGTTGCCGCTGGCATAGAGGATCTCGATCGCGCGCAGCAGTTCGCGATGGGTGACCGCGTTGCGCGCGGCCGCGCCGGGTGCCGGCGGCGCGCGCAATCTTGTATGGCGGCAGCCGATGCGAGCGCAGGCGAGTTGCCCGTAATAGGTGGTGCCGTGCTCGGCCGCGCGCGCGTAATGCTGTTGCGCCGATGCACGGTTGCGGCCGGCTTCCGCGGCGCGGCCGAGCCAGTATTGCGCGCGGGCCAAAGCGGTGGGACCGCGCGTGAGACCTGGAATTTCACTGAAATGGCGTGTCGCGGTCGCATGATCGCGCAGGAACCGTAATGCGATCCAGCCGGCCATGAACGAGCGATCGACGCGGTAGGTCTCCTTGTCGGGGGCGGCGTCGTGCGCGAGGCGGTAGGCGAGTTTGGCGTCGCCATCGTCGAGCAGCGATCGCACCAGCGCGCGGCGTTCGACCCACCAGATGTCGGGGCTGTTGATGACGCCGGGATCGCGCGGCGCGGACAGCATCGCCTTGGCTGCCTCACCGTCGCGGCCGCTGCGGCGCAGCCACTGGATGCGCGTGAACTGATAGGCCGCGTCGCTGCGGATGTTTGCGGGGACTGCAGCCAGCAAGGCTGCGGCTTTCGGCTTCTTGCCGATCACGGCGGCGCGCGCGGACACGATGGCCACGGCGCCGGCGCCGAGATGCCTGGCCGTGCGCATCGCGGTGTCGAAGTCGTTGGCATAGAGCCGGCTATGCATGCGGGCGGCGTGATCGGCCTGCGTCAGCCGCGGGCCGAACAGTTTGAGCACTTCGGCCTCGGTACCCGCCGAAAAGCCTTCATTGCGCCAGGCCATTCTGGCGTAGCGGATGGCGCCGGCATCACCGAGCGACGTGAGTGCGCGCGCCATTGCCAGTTGGCCGAGCGCCGTGCGCGGCTCCCGCCCGGCGAAAAAGCGTCGCACCGTCGCCGGATCGGCGCGCTCGATCCACAGCCGTGCTTCGGCGCGTCGCTGCAGCAGCGTCATGCCGGGCCAGGCCGGATTGGCCTGAATGAAATCAGCATAGCGGGCGAACGGATGGTCGCCATCGGCGCGCAACATCACCCATTCGCTGACCTTGCGGCCGAGCGGATCGCGGATATGCGCATGGGCCTGGCGCGCCGCCTCGAGCTTGCCTGCGCCGGCGAGGCGCGTGGACTCCGACACCGCCGTCAGATCGTCACGCGACAGCTGATGCGCCGCTGCCTGCGATGGTCGGGCGTGGGCGGAGAGCGCGATACCGCAGAGGATAACGGCCATAGCGGGACGCAACGCGCGGCAGGCGGGGACATGCAGAATGATCACAGGGCTTCCTGAATAGAGGCGGAGGATGGCCGGTATTCGTTCAAGGTCGATGGAAAACCTTCATGAAATGCAAAGCGTTGAGCGCCGCAACGTTAGCAAAGATGGCGATTTCACGATGCAACGCGTGGATTGGAAGATATGGCTGCGCGCCATGCCGCGACACGCAACACCTTGCGGTCACCGCTCCGCATGTCGCGTCGATATGTCCCGACCCAGTTCGCGTCGATGACGGCGTTTCACGCCGATGTGGCGCGCGCATGCGCTGCAACGGCTTCGCGCAAGCACGCGCGGCACAGGCAATCGCCGCCTTTGGTCGGCATCGGCAGTTTGGCGGGTTCGTCGGCGCACCAGCAGTCGCCGGAAAGATCGCAGCCGAATTCGGTGCCGCAACCCGCACAGGTCAGGCGACGGCTCGGCGGGGCATCGACCGACAGGCTGCGGTTTCCTCTCCGATTTGTCATCTGAACGGCCTCAATTTCTTCGCGTTTTTCATGCGGCGTTCATTTGTCGCAGCCCCTTATCGGGGAGCACATCATCATCGCTGCGGCTGCATCATATGACGGCGATGACGTGAGGAGAAGCCGATGGCCCGCGACCCGCTAGGCGCATTGATCGCACTCAATCGTTTCGGCTTCGGCGCCCGTGGCGGTGCATCGGGCGATATCGTCAATGCGGCGTCGGATCCGCGCGGCTATGTGAAGGCGGAACTGGCGCGCCCGCAGGCTGCGATGCTGGAATTGCCGGGCCTGCAGACGACGC
The DNA here is from genome assembly GCA_004173095.1 of Bradyrhizobiaceae bacterium. Lineage (GTDB taxonomy): Bacteria > Pseudomonadota > Alphaproteobacteria > Rhizobiales > Xanthobacteraceae > Tardiphaga. Next base: position 2,852 of record SDZE01000595.1, on the reverse strand, counting down.
AGGATCTCGCCCAGGCGATGTTCGCCTATCAACTTGAGGTGAAAACCGCGCGCGACGCCGCTGCCAAGGCCGCTCCGGCGGAGGCCGAGAAGAAGCCGGACCCGCCGGCGATGACGGGCAACACCACGATGACGGTGCAGCCCGATGCGATGAAGCCGCCACCACTTGCTGCGATGCCGCCCAATGTGGTGCAGAAGACTTTTCGCGCCGAGGCGCTGGCGCGGGTGCAGCGCGCGACGATCACGGAAGGCGGCTTCGTCGAACGGCTGGTGGTGTTCTGGTCGAATCATTTCTGCATCTCCGCGAGCAAGGGCGAGCCGGCGCGGATGTGGGCGGGCTCGTTCGAGCGCGAGGCGATCCGGCCGCATGTGCTCGGCCGATTCGCCGACATGGTGCGCGCGGTGGAGCAGCACCCGGCCATGCTGTTCTTTCTCGACAACCACCAATCCATCGGTCCGGAGTCGCGCGCCGGCAAAAACCAGAAGCGCGGGCTGAACGAAAATCTCGCGCGCGAAATCATGGAGCTGCATACGCTCGGTGTCGGCGGTGGCTACAGTCAGGCCGACGTGACGTCGCTGGCGCGCATCATCACCGGCTGGACCTTTGCGGGGCGCGACGGCAAGATCGGTCCGCCCGGCAGCTTCTTGTTCAATGCCAATGCGCATGAGCCGGGCCCGCAGCAACTGCTCGGCAAGGTCTATGAGGACACCGGGGTGGCGCAAGGCGAGGCGGCGCTCGCCGACATCGCGCGTCATCCATCGACGGCCAAGTTCATCGCGCTCAAGCTGGCGCAGCATTTCGTGGCGGATGCGCCGCCGCCGGCGCTGCTGGCACGGCTCGAAGGCGCGTTCAGAAAAACAGACGGCGATCTGAAAGCGGTGGCGCTGGCGCTGCTGGAGTCGAACGAGGCATGGCAGGCGCCGGTCGCCAAGATGCGCACGCCGTATGAGTATCTGATCGCCACCGGGCGGCTGCTGGCGCGCATTCCGGAAGACCCGGGACGCTATTTCGCCGGCTTGCAGGCGCTGGGCCAGCCGCTGTGGACGCCGCCGGGGCCGAATGGTTTTCCCGACAGCAATGCGGCATGGGCCGTACCGGAAGGCATGAAGCTGCGGCTCGATCTCGCGGCGCAGGTCTCGGCGCGGATTCCCGATAGTCTCGATCCGCGCGAATTGCTCGATATCGTCGCCGGAGAGGCGGCGTCTGCCGAAACACGCCAGACCATCGCGCGGGCGGAGACGCGGCAACAGGCGCTGGCGTTGCTCTTGATGTCGCCGGAATTCCAGAGGAGGTGATGATGGATTGCTGTGAAAGCCGATCGCTGTCGCCGACACGCCGCTCGCTATTGCTCTCGGGTGCGGCGTTTGCCGCCTGGGCCTATCTGCCGAAATTCGCGCAAGCTGCAGGCGGTCGCGATCCGCGACTGATCGTGGTCATTCTGCGCGGTGCGCTCGATGGTCTCGCCACCGTCGCGCCGCTCGGCGATCCCGATTATGCCGGGCTGCACGGATCGATCGCGCTGTCCAAGGACGGGCCGAATGCGGCGCAGCCGCTCGATGGCTTCTTCGGCCTGCATCCGGCAATGCCGGAATTCGCGCGGATGTATCGCGACAACCAGGCGACCATCGTTCATGCGGTGGCAACGTCGTATCGCGAGCGCTCGCATTTCGATGGCCAGGACGTGCTGGAGAGCGGCTATGCCGGTCCCGGCCGCGTGCAGTCGGGCTGGCTCAACCGCGCCATCGAGGCATTGCCGCGCGGCGAGCGCGTGACCTCCGGCCTCGCCGTGGGACCGACCACGCCGCTGGTGCTGCGCGGCGCCGCGCCGACCGTCGGCTGGGCGCCGGTCAATCTTCCGAATGCGGCGGACGACACGGCGATGCGGCTGTTGCAGCTCTATCAGGATCGCGATCCCGCTCTGGCGACGGCGCTGTCCCAGGGGCTCAAGCTCGACAAGCTGGCGGTGGGGGACGACATGAAGCCGAAAGGTGGCGACGCCGTCACCGCCATGAAGCAGGTGGCGCGCGGCGCTGCCAAGCTGATGGCTGCCGATGACGGCCCGCGGGTCGCGGCCTTGGCATTCGATGGCTGGGATACGCATGCGCAGGAAGGCGGACCGGTCGGTCGGCTGGCGCAACTGCTCGGCGGACTCGATTCAGCGCTGGCCGAATTCCGCAACGGCCTTGGCCCCCATTGGCGCGATACGGTGGTGGTGGTCGCCACTGAATTCGGACGCACGGCGAAGATCAACGGCACCGCCGGCACCGATCACGGCACCGGCACCATCGCGCTGCTCGCCGGCGGCGCGGTGAAAGGCGGACGCGTGCTCGCGGACTGGCCGGGCCTGGCGAATGGCAAACTCTATGAGGGCCGCGATCTCAAGCCGACCACCGATCTGCGCGCGGTGCTCAAGGGCGTGCTGCACGATCATCTCGGCATCGGCGAGCGCGCACTGGCGGAGCAGGTGTTTCCCGACAGCGCATTGGTGAAGCCGGCGAAGGGATTGATCGCGTAGTTATTGGAGTTGTGATGCGGGGCTTGTCTTGGGGATGTCTCTTTAGTGACGCAACTTAAGCCGTCATGGCCGGAACAAGTCCGGCCATGACGGCGAGACCTTATCTCCATCGCGATTGCGGTGTCCTCTGCGCTCAGCTTTCAGATTGTAGGGTGGGCAAAGCGAAGCGTGCCCACCATTGGTTCGAGCGAGGGAAGAGGTGGGCACGGCGCAAGGGTGCCTTTGCCCACCCTACAGGTTACAGGTCCAGTCATACTCGGTGATCTGGCCGAACAACGCCAAGCGCCATAACGGCGAGATCAACTCTTCAGCGTGATCTTGTCGATCTCCGCCATGT
>SDZE01000576.1 GCA_004173095.1 Bradyrhizobiaceae bacterium | reverse complement strand
CTGGTGCTGCGGCCCGGCCTGACGCTGGACGATCTGATCGGCGCGCGCGGCAAGGGCTTCAAGATCGGCACCAATGCGGTGCGCCGCGCCGCGTATCTGCGGCGGCTGTTTCCCGACATTGAGGTCATCCACTATCGCGGCGCCGCCGACACGCGGATGCGCAAGCTCGACAACGGCGAGATGCAGCGGCTGCCGGGCGGTGGCGAGGTCGGCCCGGCCGATGCGCTGATCATGGCGCGCTCGGGGCTCGAGCGGGTCGGACTGGCTGATCGCATCGTGCGCGATTTCTCGCCGCAGGAAATGCTGCCCGCGGTCGGGCAGGGCATCGTCGCGGTGGAATGCGCGGCGGACGATTGGGAGACGCGGCGTTATCTCGCGACCATCGACGACCCCGCCGCCCATCTGGCTTGCGATGCCGAACGCGAAGTGCTGTGGGTCCTCAACGGCCACTGCAACTCGCCGATCGCCGGCCATGCGGTGATTTCAGGCAACGAGATGTCGCTCACGGCCTCAGTGCTGGATGAGGCGGGGGACGTGCATGTCGAAGTCACCCGCATCGGCCCGGCCGATCGCCCCCGCGAACTCGGCCGCGCGGTGGGATTGGAACTGCTCAACAAGGGCGCCGGCGTGCTGATCGAGGAGAACCGGCCGCTCGATTGACGGTTAACCTTCATGGTGAGGAGGCGCGTCGCGCCGTCTCGAACCATGAAGATGACTGGCGCGATGCTGCGCCCATCCTTCGAGACGCGGCCAAGTGGCCGCTCCTCAGGATGAGGACGGTGTCGCAGGCGTCAACTTTCGGCCATCCCCACCGACCACAGCGCGAACGCATAAACGATGGCGATTTCGTCGAGGCGGTTGAAGCGGCCCGAAGCGCCGCCGTGGCCGGCGCCCATATTGGTGCGCAGCAGAACCGGCCCGCCACCGGTCATGGTCGCACGCAACCGCGCGATCCACTTCGCCGGCTCCCAATAGGTGACGCGTGGATCGGTCAATCCGCCCATCGCCAAAATCTTCGGATAGGCCTTCGCGGCGACCTGATCATAGGGCGAATAGGACAGGATCGTTTTGAAGTCGTCAGCACTTTCGATCGGGTTGCCCCATTCGGGCCATTCCGGCGGCGTCAGCGGCAGCGTGTCGTCGAGCATCGTATTGAGCACATCGACGAACGGCACCTCCGCGACCAGGCCCGAGAACAAGTCGCCGGACCTGTTGGCGACCGCCCCCATCAGCATGCCGCCGGCGCTGCCGCCATGGCCCACGATCCGTTGTTCCGATGTGTAGTTCGCGGCGATCAGCGCGCGCGCCGCCGCGGCGAAATCGTCGAACGAGTTGGTCTTCTTGTCGCGCTTGCCGTCGAGATACCAGCCCCAGCCCTTGTCGGCGCCGCCGCGGATGTGGGCGATGGCATAGACGAAACCACGGTCGACCAGCGACAGCCGGTTGGCCGAGAACGACGCCGGCATCGCCATGCCGTAGGAGCCGTAGCCATACAGCAGCAACGGTGCCTTGCCGTTTTTCGCCAGATCCTTGTGGTGCAGGATAGACACGGGCACCTCGGCGCCGTCGTCGGCCTTCGCCATGATGCGGGTGGTGACATAGTCGGCGGGGTTATGGCCGGACGGAATCTCCTGACGCTTCCGCAAAGTGCGTTCGCGCGTCACCATGTCGTAGTCGTAGACCTCGGACGGCGTCGTCATCGACGAATAGGCGAACCGCAGATTGGTGGTGTCGAATTCGTAGCCGCCCAATGTGTCGAGCGAATAGGCGGCCTCGTCGAAGGCAATAGCGTGTTCGTCGCCGGTGGCGAGATCGCGGATCACGATCGAGGGCAGCGCATTGGCGCGCTCGAGCCGGATCAGGTGGTGGGCATAGAGCTCCATGTCGATGAGATAGATGCCGGTGCGATACGGGATCAGATCTGTCCAGTTGGCGCGCTCTGGCGCATCAAGCGGCGCGGTGACGATCTTGAAGTCGATGGCACCGTCGGCATTGGTCAGGATGAACAATTCATCGCCGCGATCGGCCAATGAATATTGCACGCCGTTCTCGCGCGCAGCCACAAGGCGCGGCGGCGCATCGGGGTGTGCGAGATCGAGCAGTTGTTGCTCGGACGTCTCGTGGTCGCCGCCGGCGATGACGCAGAAACGTCCGCTGGCGCTTTCATGGATATGCGTGAACCAGCCGGAATCCTGCTCCTCGAACACCAGCCTGTCGTCGGCCTGTTGGCTGCCGAGGCGATGCAGCCAGACCTGCATCGGGCGATGGTTGTCGTCGAGCTTCACATAGAAGAAAGCTTTCGAATCCAGCGTCCACACCACGCCGCCGTCCGTTTCCTCGACAATGTCGTCGAGATCGCTGCCAGTGGCCCAGTCCCGGATTCGGATGGTGAAATATTCAGAGCCTTTGACGTCTGCCGTCCAGGCCTCCAACGCATGGTCCGGCGAATGTCTTGCTTCGCCGAACTTGAAGTAGTCATGCTCCCTGGCCAGCACGTCGCCATCGAGGATGATCTGCGCGTCGCCACCGTCACGCGGCGTGCGACCAAACAATTCGTGCTGGCCGCCTTCGCGGAATTTGCGCAGATAGGACCAGGGACCATCGGGTGAAGGCACCGAGGAATCGTCCTCCTTGATGCGGCCGCGCATCTCGGCGACGAGTTTCTTCTGCAACGCGTTGGTGCCGCCGAGCAGGCTCTCGGTGTAAGCGTTCTCGGCGTCCAGATACTTGCGAATCTCCGGCTCGAGCACCGCAGGGTCACGCAGAACGTCCTGCCACTTGGCGTCCTTCAGCCAGGCATAATCGTCGCGGACTGTGATGCCATGGGCCGTGAACGAATGCGGATGAACGGGGGCAACGGGTGCTGATGTCTTGGAGGTCTGCTGTGTCATGAAGGCTCTTTTCGCGGAGGTGCGATCGGCTATGATCCCGTCCGTCGATATGGCGACGTACCATGAATATAGGCGGGATCAACCGCTTTGCCATCCTTCGAGCCTGTCTCGAAAGGCAAGACCAAACAAGAACGAGGAAACCGATGCCCGAATTCGTTACGCTCGACGCGCTGGTCCGGGACACGGCCAGGCGGCTGCCGCAGAAGACGGCCGTGATCGATCCCGACCGCGCCATCGCCTATGCCGATTTCGACGCGCTGATCGACCGTATTGCTGCGTCCCTGCAGGCAAGCGGCTTGAAGCCGCAGGATGCGATTTCGATTTGCGCGCTGTCGTCGATCGAATATGCAGCGACGTTTCTCGGTGCGTTGCGCGCCGGTGTCGCTGTGGCACCTCTGGCGCCGTCATCGACGCCGGCCGATTTCGCCGCGATGGTGAAAGACGCTGCCGCCAAAATACTGTTCATGGATGATTCAACCGCCGCCAGCTTCGCCACGGCGGATATCGATCCCGCCATCCAGCGGGTGGCGCTCGATAGCGGGAAGGCCGGAAAAGCTTTCAAGGATTGGCTGGCGCCTGAAGGCAGCAAGCCCGAGCCGGTGACGATCGATCCGGAATGGGTGTTCAACATCATCTATTCATCGGGCACCACGGGCACCCCGAAAGGCATCGTGCACACGATGTGGATGCGCTGGCGGCAGTATGGCCAACTGGATCCGCTCGGCTACGGGCCGGACGCCGTGACCGTGCTGTCGACGCCGCTTTATTCAAACACCACGCTGGTCTGCTTCAATCCCACCCTTGCCGGCGGTGGCACGCTGGTGCTGATGAAGAAGTTCGATGCGCGCGGCTTCCTCGAACTCAGCGCCAAGCACCGCGCCACCCATGCGATGCTGGTGCCGGTGCAGTATCGTCGCATCATGGCGGTCGAGGATTTCGATCGGTACGATTTGTCGTCGTTCGTGATGAAGTTCTCGACGTCTGCGCCGTTTGCGGCAGCGCTGAAGGCCGATGTTCTGAAGCGCTGGCCGGGCGGATTGACGGAGTATTACGGCATGACCGAAGGCGGCGGCACCTGCATGCTGCTGGCCCATGAGCACCCGACCAAGCTGCACACGGTGGGGCAGCCGGCGCCCGACCATGACATCCGCCTGATCGACGAGGACGGTAATTTTGTCGCGCAGGGCGAGATCGGCGAGGTGGTGGGGCACTCTCCCGTCATCATGCAGGGCTATCTCAATCAACCCGGCAAGACCTCCGAAACATTCTGGCACGATGCGTCGGGCAAGCGCTATGTGCGCACCGGCGATGTCGGTCGTTTCGACGAGGATGGTTTCCTGACGTTGATGGATCGCAAGAAGGACATGGTGATATCCGGCGGCTTCAACATCTATCCGAGCGATCTGGAAGCGGTGCTGGTGCAGCACGATGCCGTGCTGGAAGCGGCGGTGGTCGCCATGCCGTCCGAAGAATGGGGAGAAACGCCGGTCGCATTCGTCGTGCAGCGGCCGGGCGCATCCGCGCATGCGGCGGAGTTGAAGGGCTGGGCCAATGAGCGGCTGGGCAAATTTCAGCGGATCAACGACGTGGTGATGGTCGATACGTTGCCGCGCAGCGCGATCGGCAAGGTGCTGAAGCGCGAGTTGCGTGATCGCAGGCTGTCGGGCGATCTATCGGCCTGACACCACAGACCATCTTCAATAATGCGGTGGGCGCTCATTGCTCGGAGTGCCTACCGCCGTCTCGGCTTCCGCCAGTCGCTCGCCGATCGCGGCCATCTGCCGCGTCAGCATATCGATCTGCTTCCACTGCGACGTGATGGTCGCGTTGAGCGTCTCGATGGTGTCATCCTGATAGGCGATCCGCATTTCCATCGTCTCGATGCGCTCGCGCAGGCTTTCAAGTTCACTCATCCGCAGCCTCGCGCGTCAGGGCAAAATCTTCGGAGTTGATCGGCACGCCGTCCTTGACTGTCTGGCTTTCCTTCAGTCCGTGGCCGAGCGCAATGCGTTGATCGAACACGAAGCATTCGCCACGCCACAGGCTATCGCTCTCGGGAATGTCTTCGAGATATTGCAGGATGCCGCCCTTGAGGTGATAGACCTCGGTAAAACCATGGGCGAGCATGTAGGAGCTGGCTTTCTCGCAGCGAATGCCGCCGGTGCAGAACATCGCGATCTTGGTGTGCTTTGCCGGATCGAGCGTGCGAGTCACGAAGTCCTTGAACTGGCCGAAGCTCGCGATTTGCGGATCCACCGCGCCTTCGAACGTCCCCATCGCCACTTCGAACGCGTTGCGGGTGTCGATCACCAGCGTGTCTTCTGCGGCGATCAGCGCATTCCAGTCGGCCGGCTCCACATAGGTGCCGACCAGTTTATTGGGATCTGTGGCGGGATCGCCGAGTGTGACGATTTCCTTCTTGAGCCGCACCTTCATGTGCAGGAATGGCATCAGGCTGGCGCGGGAATATTTCAGTTCGAGATTGTTCAGGCGGCCAGAGAAAAGCACGCCACTCGCCAATTCGCGCACCAATGCATCGATCTCGGCGTCGTTGCCGGCAATGGTCCCGTTGATGCCTTCGTCGGCCAGCAACAGGCTGCCCTTGATGCAGAACTGATCGCATAGCGCACGCAGGGGTGCCTGCAGCTGACGAAAGTCAGGCAAAGAGGCGAATTGATAAAGTGCGGCAACCTTATACATGCGAGCGATGTAGCAAAGCCTGCGGAGCAGCGAAACCCTCGATCAACTGGGTGACCACTCTGCGAACGCAGAAAAGCCGGCCCAAAGGACCGGCTTCCGCGCAGTGTGATCTGTGACCGATCGGAGACAGACCCCGATCGGTTCAGAACATATCAGAGCTTGCGGTGGGCAGCGTCCGACACCTTGTCGGCAGTGTCCTTGGCGGCCTGCTTGGCTTCGCCAACGCCCTGCTGCGCATGGCCCTTGCCTTCCTGGATCAGGCCTTCGCCCTGCAACTTCTCGGAGCCAACAGCTTCGCCGATGCCCTGCTTGGCTTCGCCGATGAGTTCGTTGGCTTTACCCTTGATCTTGTCTGTGGTGGCACCCATGGGATACTCCTGTGGTCACGTGGGGTGGCTGTGTCGAGAACCATTCTCGATCAACCTCGCCCCGGTTGAGCTTCGCAAACCCAATTGCCGGCTTAACCGAATGTTCCTGAAATCCCGGGATCGTGATGTCGCACATGCCGTGTCACATCACCGTCGCGAACGATAAGAAAGCGCTGCCATGTCCGGTCACGGTCACGATCACACGCACTCCCATGACGATCATGCGTCCCATGATCATTCGCACGAACCCGATCGCTGGAAGCACGACGGCGTGCGGGTTATCCCGGCCGACAATCTCGATACCAACGTACCGTCGACCAAGGGTATGGACCGCGCAGCGGCGATCAACTTCGCGCGCGTCGGCGCGCAGAAGCTATGGGCCGGCACGGTCTCCATCCAGCCGGACGCAAAGACCGGCGCGCATCATCATGGCCATCTCGAAAGCGTGATCTATGTGGTCAAGGGCAAGGCGCGGATGCGCTGGGGCGACCGGCTGCAATTCACCGCCGAAGCCGGCCCCGGGGATTTCATTTTCGTGCCACCCTATGTGCCGCATCAGGAAATCAATGCGAGCCGCGACGAAGTGCTGGAATGCGTGCTCGTGCGCAGCGATGGTGAGGCTGTGGCCATCAATATCGACATCGAGCCGGTGGAGAAGCCGGAACACGTGCTGTGGGTCGATCCCACGCATCCGGATGGCGCAGTGAAGAAGTAACGGAAAGGCCGGCGATTGGATCGCCGGCCCTTTTGCTTCAGCTGTAGCGAAAGACGGGATCGTCGAGATCGATGGTCGGAAATATGTCGCGATCGTTCCAGTAATTCTGGTCGTGCTGCCATTCTGGTTTGTTGCCGCGCTTGGGCAACAGATGCAAACCGCGCAGGATGTAGCCGGGGTTGAAGTCCTGCTCATCGATCCATGGGAGCAGCTGCATGTCTTTGTCTTCAGGGCGCAACGTCGGCGTGACGGTATCGACCCCCTTGTCGTCCATATGCCGCAGCAGGCGGCAGACGAAATCCGCCACGATGTCCACGCGCAACGTCCAACTCGCGCGGAAATAGCCGAACACCCATACCAGGTTCGGCACGCCGGTGAACATCATGCCGCGATAGGTCACGGTGTCGGCGAAGTTGAGCGGCGCATCGTCGATCGAGAAAGCGATATCGCCGAGCACGCTGAGATCGAAGCCGGTGGCAGTGACGACAATGTCGGTGTCAATCCGGTTGCCTGATTTCAGCACGATGCCGGTCTCGTCGAAATGCGCGATCTCGTCGGTGACCACCTTCGCCTTGCCATCCCGCACGCTCTGGAACAGGTCACCATCGGGAATGAAGGCGATGCGCTGGCGCCACGGCCGGTAGCGCGGCGTGAAATGCGTGGCGATATCGTAGTCGTTGCCGAGATAGGCACGCACGCCTTTCAGCAATTCGTCGCGCACCACATCCGGCTCATTTTGCGCGCGCTTGGTGAAGACGCCCTGATCGAACAGGATCTTGCGGCGGACGATCTCGTGAATCCACGTCTCGTCGATATCGAGTTCGCGCAGCGTCTCGGCCAGCACATTGGCATTGCGGCCGGTGATGAAGAAGGTCGGCGAGCGCTGCAGCATGGTGACGCCGGCGCATGTGTCAGCGATGGCCGGCACCACGGTTGCCGCAGTCGCGCCGGAGCCGATCACGGTGACCCGCTTGCCGGACAGGTCGAGATCGTCGGGCCAGGTCTGCGGATGCACGACGGTGCCTTTGAAACGATCCAGCCCCGGCCAGTCCGGCGTGAACCCTTTGGCGTGATTGTAGTAGCCCTGGCACATCCACAGAAAACGCGTGGTGAAGGACAGCGTCTCGCCGGTATCTGTCCGCGTGACCGTCAGCGTCCAGAGCTTGTCGTCATTCGACCAGTTGGCACTGAGGATCTTGTGGTGGTAGCGGATGTGCTGGTCGATTCCGTTTTCGGTGATCACTTCGCCCATATAGGCCTTGATCTCGGCCGCCGTCGCGATCGGCGCCGAGGTCCATGGCTTGAAGCGATAGCCGAACGTGTAGAGATCACTGTCGGAGCGGATGCCGGGATAGCGGTGGGTGTGCCATGTGCCGCCAAACCCATCCTTCATCTCGAGGATCGCAAATCGCTTGTCCGGGCTTTGCTGGGTGAGATGATAGGCGGCGCCAATGCCGGAGATGCCGGCTCCGACCACGATGACGTCGAAATGCTCGGCTTGCGGGGCCACAGACGGAGTCGTGGCGATATGTCCCTGGACGTTCATGGGCTCCCGATCTTTGTCTGGCTCCGCTGTCTGTGCGCGGATGCTTGTCCAGCGGTCCCGCAGAACGGAACCGCCGGGTGTCATGATCGACGATCAGGGAGAATGCGCAAGGACTATTGCGCCTCAGTTTTGAGACATCAGCTCACGAGTTTCGGCAGGCCGATCTGAAATGCCAGCGTCGCCTCGATCCATTTCGCCACGCGAAGTGTGCGGACGTCGTGCCGATAGGGCCCGACGACCTGCAAGCCGAGCGGCAGGCCGTTGCGGCCGAAGCCGGCCGGCAGCGCCACTGCGGGCACGCCCATCAGCGTCCACGGCGCGCAGAACGCGGCGTCACCGGTGAAGGCGAGACCCTCCGGCGCCTCGCCGGTCGCGGGCAGCGTCAGCACCGCGTCATAACGCGCCATCCGTGCGGTGAAGTCGTCACGCAAGGCATGTTGTCGTGCTTTCGCCTTGAGGTACTCGACCGCGCTGATGTCATGGCCTGTCTTCACCAGCTGCTTGAGGTGCGCGCTGGATTTGTCGGGATGGCGGGCGACGAGATCGCCGAAAATCACAGCGGCTTCACAGGCGAGGATGGTGTTGATCGTGTCCCAGTTGACGTGATCGAGCTCGCTCAATTCGAGATCGTCAATCTCTGCGCCCGCGGATCGCAAACGGGTGATGGATGAACCGAGCAACTGCTGCTGCTCGCTGTCCGCCTGGGCGAATTTTGCGAAATGCACGATGGCCAGACGCGGCGCCGGTAGCGGTTGCAGGCCCTGGGTCACGGACACGTCGAAAGCCGGCAGCGATTGCCCATGCCGATCGCCGTCGTGGGTGCCGGCGAGCAGCGCCAATGCATAGGCGACATCATCGACCTGCCGCGCGAAGAATCCGACATGATCGAGCGACGGGCTGAGCGGATGCACGCCACTGCGCGGGATGGCGCCGTAGCTCGGTTTGAAGCCCACCACGCCGTTGAAGGCGGCCGGGCGGATGATCGATCCCAGCGTCTGGGTGCCGAGCGCGAGCGGCACCAGGCCGGCGGCAACCGATGCGGCAGAACCCGAAGACGATCCGCCGGGCGTGTGCTTGCTGTTCCAGGGATTGGTGGTCGGGCCAGGCTGGCGCCAGGCGAATTCGGTGGAGACGGTCTTGCCGAAAATGGTGGCGCCGAGATTGCGCAGCCGCTCGACGACCCAGGCGTCGGCGGTCGGCACGTGGTCGCGATAGATCGGCGAGCCATTGGTGGTCGGCATGTCGGTGGTGGCGATGATGTCCTTGATCGCCACGGGAATGCCCGACAGCGGCCCCGGCTTGCGCGACGTATCGCTCGGCAGGACTTCGAAGGCTTTGAGAACGGGCTCGATCGTGCGCGCCTGGGCGAGGCGTTCGGATGCGTAATGATCGGCCGCTGATGTATCGCTCTTGAACCGCCGCAGCAGATCGAGCACGCCGGCCTCGGTTGTGAAAGAATTGCTCACGTCAAACCTCAGAGCTTGGTTGTCCCTCCCCCAAGCACAGCGAAGCTGTGCGCGGTGGGGAGGGTGGATCGATCGCGTAGCGGTCGAGACGGGTGGGGTGCCACAAACTCCGGAGCTTGCGGAGGCACCCCACCCCCGTCTATCGGCGGACCCTCCCCACGGCGCGGCTTTGCCGCTTGGAGGAGGGAAGACGATGTCGGCCGGTGTAAGATCACTTCATCGCCAGCGCCGGCTCGATATATTTCCGCACCACGAACGTATTGTAATCCGGTTGAGCCGCGAGATTACCGAGCGCGATCTGGGTGTCCATCGAGATCTTGAGCGAGGGCGCCGAGATGTCGACGCTGTCGGGATAGACGCCGTCGGCCAGCATGCGCTTGACGGCGGCTTCGATCACCACCGGATCCAGGGTCGGGAACTCCTTCTGCGCGATGGCGACGGTCTTGGCCGGGTCCTTCTTCATGAAGCGCATGGCCATTTCCATGCCGTTGGTGACGCGCTGCGCCAGATCGGGATCGACATTGTTGCGCGCCGTCACGGACGAGAACGCATAGGCGCCGTAGCTTTTCGGGAAGCCGAAGACGACTTTCATGCCCTTGGCGACGACCTGATCGAGGCCGGGCTCATACATGACAGCGACCTGCGCCTGCTTGGCGAGGAACGGTCCGGGCTCGGTGCCGATCGCGACCTGGATCATTTCCACGTCGGTTTTGCCGTCCATGCCGTTCTCCTTCAGCAATTTCAGGAACAGCGAGGTGCTCGTCGTCGGCATGGTGCCGGTGACGATCTTCTGGCCTTTCAGGCTCTTCACGTCTTTGAAGTCGAAATCGGGAGCCGCGGCGATCCACACGGCGGCGCCGTTGACGACATTGGCGATGATGCCGACAGGTGCGCCTTTCGATGCGGCGATCGCCGTCCATTCCGGCCCGTGGATCGAGAACTGTGCACTGCCGGAGATCACGGCCGACAGCGCCACCGTCGGCGAACCCGCGGTTTCCTTGGTGAGGTCGAGGCCTTGCGCGGTGAACAAGCCCTCGTTGATCGCTACATAGAGCGGCAGATAGAGCATCGACTGGAACGCCTGCGACAGCACGACTTTCTTGTTTTGCGCCGAGGCCGGCGAGGCAAACAGCAACCCGGCCAGCGCGGTGGCGCAGGCAATACGCGTGAGCAACGACATGGAAGTCTCCGTGATGGAAGGATGAAGAAGAAGAACTAGACCTGAACCTGATGCGACGTGGTGGCCTGTTTCCAGGGCAAAGACGTGCGCTCGATGATGTCGATGACGTAGTAGAGAACGAAGCCCAGGATCATGAGCGTGAAGAGCCCGACCCAGACCGAGTTGAGGTCGTAGAGACTGGACGCCAGGAAGATCATGTGGCCGAGGCCGCGTTGCGAGGAGATGAATTCGCCGACCACAGCACCGACCAGTCCGAAACCGATATTGATGCGGAACGTCGCGATGATCGCCGGCAGCGTCGAGGGCACTACCGCTTTCCAGAACACCTGGTGCTTGTCGGCGCCCATGGAAATCATCAGCGATTGCAGATCGACGTCAGCGTCCTTCGCCGCCTGATAGGCGGCGATCAGAGCCACCAGCGCGGTGAGCGATACGGCAAGCGCGACTTTCGAGATCAGCCCGGTGCCGAACCACAGCACCACGATCGGGGCCAGCGCGATCTTCGGCACCGAGTTGATGGCAACGATGAAGGGCTCGACCAGCTTGGCGACGAACACCGAATACCACAGCGCCAGACCGAACAGCGATCCGAAGATGGTGCCGATGACAAAGCCCAGAATAGCTTCGAACAGTGTGATCCAGGAATCCGCCAGCAGTTCGCCGCTCAGGATCAACTTGTAGAAGGTGGCGAAGATGCCGGACGGCGATCCCATCAGGAAGGCCGAGACATAGCCGGCATGCACGCCGGCCTCCCACAGCGCAAAAAAGATCGCCACGGCGGCAATCTGCAGGAAGGCGCGGCCGAGCGTGGTGTCGAAGGTCGCGCGCTTGCGTGCGCGCACGGTCTTGCGCTTCACGTGAGCGGGCGCGCTGGTCTGGATCGTCATCGTCATGCGGTTTTCTCGGTCTGGATGTCGAGCTCGGCGCAGAGCGTCTTGAAATAGGTCGCGAAATTCGCGTCGTTGCGCGCGGTCACGGGGGAGGTCGCGTCGATGTCGATCTCATGCACCACCTTCACACGTGCCGGGCGGCCCGACAGCACGACCACGCGCTTCGACAGCGCCACCGCTTCGTCGATGTCATGGGTCACCAGGATGACCGTCTTCTTGTAAGTCTGCACCGCGTCCTTGAGTACGCCCTCCAGATACAAACGGGTCTGGTAGTCCAATGCGGAGAACGGCTCGTCCAACAGCAGGATATCGGGATCCATGATCAGCGTCCGGATCAGCGCCACGCGCTGGCGCATGCCACCGGAGAGCGTTTTCGGATAGGCGTTCTCGAAGCCGGCGAGGCCGAACTGTTTCAGATATTCGCGCGCCTTGGCCTCGGCCTCCCTGGCATCGACGCCTCGCGTTTCGAGGCCGAGAAGAACATTGCCGAGCACCGTGCGCCACGGAAACAGCAGATCCTTCTGCATCATATAGCCGACGCGGCCGCGCAGGCTGTCGATCTCCTGGCCGCGATAGGTGATGGTGCCGCTATCGGGCTCCAGCAGGCCGGCGATGATATTGAAGATGGTCGTCTTGCCACAGCCCGAAGGCCCGATGATGCTGACGAAATCGCTTTCATTGATGCTGAACGACAGATTGTCCAGCACGGTGACGTCGCCGGTCTTGCCAGCAAACGACTTGCTGACATTGGCGACGCTCAGTTGCACTTGCTTGGGCGGCATGACGGCACCTCATGAGATGCCGTTGCTACGCAAACAGCGTGCCAGTGCAGAAACCGATCGCTTGGCGCGTTGTCGCGACCATTTCGTCAAGCACGAGCGGCCCGCTTGCTCCGAGTTTGAGCAAGCTGGAACTGTTCTCGGCGAGAAATTAAGCAGGTATGGAAGTGTTCTTTAAGAATGCAGTTGTCAGCGCAGAGCATGGTACCCGCGACCCTGCATCTCTCCCGCAAGCGAGACGAAATCGACGGATGCAAGACACTTTGTCCAATCACCGGTCGCAATGCCCCGTCTCCCGCACTTGCGGGAAGGGCCGGGGTGGGGGCAGCCGCGATCGCTATCGTCGCAATCTCAGCCCGTCACCGCCATCACAGCTTCCTTGATCTTGGCCAGCGCGTAGTTGCCGACCATGCTGGCCTCGACATGCGGCAGATTGGGGACCTCGTCGGCTGCCACCACGCAATCGACGACGGCGGGACCCTCACAAGCCAGCGCATCGGCAATCGCCTTTTTCAGTTCGCCCGGCTGCTTCGCGGTAAATCCTTGTGCGCCGCAGGCACGCGCCAGCGCGGCAAAATCCGGGTTCGGAAATTCGATCGCTTCGCGGAACGGCGCGAGGCCGACGCTCTCGGCTTCCAGCGTGATCAGGCCAAGCGCGGAATTGTTGTAGACGATGACCTTGATCGGCAGCTTGTGCTGCACGGCGGTCATGAATTCGCCCATCAGCATGTTGAAGCCGCCGTCGCCGGTCAGCACGATCACCTGTTTGCTACGGTCCAGAATCTGGATGCCATTGGCCTGACCGACCGCTGTGCCCACAGCCGCGTTGTTGAACGACCCCGTGATGCGTTGCGTGCCCGTCTGTCGAATCCAGTTGGCCGACCACAACGTGTTCAGGCCGGTATCGAGCACGAAGATGGCGTCGGAACGCGCGAGATCGCTGGTGATGCGTGCGACGGCTTGTGGATGCGTCTTGCGCTTGCTGCGGGCGGGGT
>SDZE01000442.1 GCA_004173095.1 Bradyrhizobiaceae bacterium | reverse complement strand
GGGGTCGCAAATCTGTCGTTTTGCCCCTAGCATCGGCCACAATCCTGGTTTAATCGACCGATCATGATCAAAGCGCAGACCGCCAAATTCCAGATCGGACAGATCGTCCGTCACCGGATCTATTCGTTCCGGGGCGTCGTGTTCGACATTGATCCGGTGTTCAACAACACCGAGGAATGGTGGCTGTCGATTCCGGAAGAAGTCCGGCCGCACAAGGACCAGCCGTTCTACCACCTGCTCGCCGAGAATTCGGAATCCGAATACGTGGCCTATGTGTCAGAGCAGAACCTGGTCCCCGACGATTCCGGCGAACCGATCCGCCACTCCCAGGTTTCCGAAATCTTCGTTCGCGACAAGACCGGCGGCTATCGCCAGCGCAATCTGTCGCTGAACTGACGGTCCGCGTTTCGTAAAACACCCAATATTCCGTCATGGCCGGGCGCGTCCCGGCCATTCACGTCTGTGCGGGCGCCAAGACGTGTTTGCGCGGGACAAGCCCGCGCATGACGACGTGGACTGACTTCGCGTGGGCGATGTCCTGCAGACAACAAAAAAGGCGCCCATCGCGGGGCGCCTTTTCGTTTGTGAGACCGATCCGCTTACTTGGCGGCGGGGTTGGCCGGGGTCGCCGGAGCGGCACCTGCCGGCTGCTGGGCTTCCAGCTTGGCACGGGCTTCCGCGGCGCGCTTCTGCAGTTCTTCCTGCAGCTTCTTCTGGGTTTCCTCGAACACCTTCGGGTCGGTCGGCGGGCCGTCATAGGCCTTGGCGAATTCGGCCAGCGGGAGCGGCAGCGTCAGCGGCGCGCCGTTCGAGTTGATCGCCTGCACGATCAGGTTCTGGCCTTTCTTCAGATTGGCCAGCAGTTCGGGCGTCACTTCGTAATCGGACATACAGCCGTTCTGGAAGCAGATCACATAGGGGCTCTGCGCCGGCGCGTTGCTGTCGATGATGACGCGGGTGCCGTGCACCAGCTGCATGCCGAGCGGCAGCGTCACGCGCAGAATCTTCTTCGGCTCGCCTTCCGGTTCGATGATCACAGCCGCGATGACGGGCTGGCCCGACTCGATGCGTCCATCCTTGCCGGTGAAGCAGACCTGCTTGGCGTTCGCGTCCTGGCCCTTCAGGCAGAACTTGGTCCACGGCGCGTAGATCAGCTGAACCTGCTGCTGCTCGCCCTGTGGCTGCGGCGCGGCCTGCTGAGCCGGCGCGGCCGGTGCTGCGCCCTTGGGTGCCGCCTTCGGCGCAGCCTTTGGAGCGGCCGGTGCGGCCTTCGGGGGCGCCGTCGGAGCGGGCGCCTGGGCGAACGCGTCGGAACCGATCAAGCCCGCGGTCAAGGCGGTCGCCGCGAGCAGCGCAAAGCCACGCTTGCGCGGTGACACCGACGCAGCCAAGAGACGGAAATTCATTGCGGAAAACCCTTTAGTCATCTGGACGTCGTTCCTGTTACAGTTTTTGTCCTGAAAGTCCAATAAGCCGCAGTCTCGAACGGTCACTTTGGACGGTCACCATGGACGGTCATTGTCCGCTTTGCCCTGCCAGCCCCGGCAACGATTCGGGGGCAGTGAATTCTCGCGCTCTTCCTAACAGGGTTTATGGCTCTTTCAGGACGCGCAATGACGCGTGGAACTGAACGGGCTGAGAACGCCGTTCGTATAGCTCAATCCCCTCAAATCGCAAGGCCGACGCTACGTCGTCAGGTGTGCCATCTCACAAGCAAGATCCTGGCATTTGCAGCGTCTGGCGCAGCCCTCACCCGGCCACGATCCGGATGATTTCTCGGGTTCCGAGACGCTATCGCGGCCCCTCCTGGCGCGACCGCGACGGTCCGCATCGCCGTTGAAAGCATGCAGCCGTGCTAGGTTTCCGCCGTGAACCGGATCGAATCAAACCACGCCCCGCAGCGGCGCGCGCTCTCCGCGCGTAGCCTGCTGGCTGCCCTGATGATCGCGCTTGTGGTCATCGCCGATCGCGCAGTTGCCGATCCCGCCCCGCAGCACGGGATCGCCATGCATGGCCAGCCCGCTTTGCCGGCCGGCTTTACTCACATGCCTTATGTCAATCCTGATGCCAGCAAGGGCGGCCGGATCGTGTGGGGTGTGCTCGGCACCTTCGACAGTCTCAATCCGTTGGCCAGGACGAGGCGTTTACGCTGTATGGCCTGCTCGCCGAAAGCGTCGAGACCGACGACGACCGCAGCTACGTCACCTTTCGCATCAATCCGAAGGCGCGTTTTTCGGATGGCAAGCCGGTCACCGCGGAGGACGTGCTGTTCTCCTGGCAGCTGCTGAAGGAACGCGGCCGTCCGCATTTCCGGCAGTATTTTGGCAAGGTCACGTCAGCCGAACTGCAGGGACCGCTTACGATCCGGTTCGACATCAAGGAAGCCGATGACCGCGAATTGCCGCTGATCCTCGGCCTGATGCCGATCCTGCCCAAACACCTGGTCGCGCCCGAGACGTTCGAGGACACGTCCATGGCGCCGCCGATCGGATCGGGGCCGTATACGGTCACCCATGTCCGCCCCGGTGCCAGCGTCACCATGGCTCGCAATCCCGAATACTGGGGCCGCGATCTCGCCGTGAATCGCGGGATGTGGAATTTCGACGAGGTGCGGTTCGACTATTACCGCGAAGCCAACGGCATGTTTGAGGCCTTTGCCCGCGGCCTCTATGATTTCAGGGTCGAGAACGAACCGCTGCGCTGGCACGAGAGCTACGATTTCGCTGCCGTGAAGTCCGGCGATGTCGTTCGCGACAGCATCGTCACGGGGCTGCCGAAGCCGTCGGAGTTTCTGGTCTTCAACACGCGCAGGCCTGTGTTCGCCGATATCCGGATACGCCGCGCGCTGACGCTGCTGTTCGATTTCGACTGGATCAATCGCAACTACTTTTTCGGTCTGTATGCCCGATCGGGCGGAATATTTGCCGGTTCCGAACTGTCCGCCTATGGCCGCCCTGCCGAGACCCGCGAGCGCGAATTGCTCATGCCTTATGCCGCCCAGATTCCCGCCGAGATCATGGATGGCAGCTACCGCCTCCCCGTCAGCGACGGCTCCGGCCGCGACCGCCCGGCGCTTCGAACCGCCCTCGCTTTGCTCAAAGACGCCGGCTACCGGCTCGACAACAACGTCCTGCGCAAAACCTCTGACAAGACACCGCTCGATTTCGAGATTCTCGTCACCACCCGCGACCAGGAGCGCATAGCGCTCACTTACGCCCGCGATCTCAAGCGCGCCGGCATCACCGCCAGCATCCGCGCCGTGGACGGCGTGCAATTCGACCAGCGCCGGATCAATTACGAATTCGACATGCTGCCGAACCGCTGGGACAACTCGCTGTCGCCCGGCAATGAACAGTCGTTCTACTGGGGCTCCGAAGCCGCCGACGTGCCTGGCACCCGCAATTACATGGGCGCCAAAAGTCCGGCCATCGACGCCATGATCGGCGAAATGCTGAAATCCCGTAATCGCCCGGATTTCGTCGCAGCCGTCCGCGCCCTCGACCGCGCATGGATGTCCGGCGCCTATGCCATCCCCGTGTACAATGTGCGCGAACAATGGCTTGCGCGATGGAATCGGATAGAACGGCCACAGTCCACATCGCTCGTCGGCATGTTGCCGGAAACGTGGTGGGCACGACCCTCGCCCGATCGGAAATGACCGCGTGACCGCAGCCAGCACCTCGCCCACCCTCGATGGATTGTTCCGCCGCTCACTGCTCCGACAGCCGGAGGCGCTGGCTCTGGTCGATCCCGCCGACAAGATGCGCGTGACGCAGACGCCGCCGCAGCGCCTGACCTTTGCCGAAGCAGATCGCGAGATCAGCGCCCTGACTGCGCATTTCATCGAGATGGGCCTGCCGCCCGGCTCAGTCATCGCGGTACAGCTTCCGAACACTGTCGAATTTGCCCTGACGCTGCTCGCCGCGCACCGTGCGGGATTGGTCGTTGCCCTGCTGCCGCAACTGTGGCGGCAGCACGATCTCACGACGGCATTGAACCGGACGGGCGCGCGCGGCATCGTGACGTCGAGCAAGATCGATGGCGTCAGCCATGCCGATCTTGTCATGAACGCCGCGGCCGAAGCTTTTTCGATCCGCTATGTCGGCGGCTTCGGGCATGATCTACCGGAAGGCATGATCCCGCTCGACCATGTGCTGGCCGGCCCCTTCATCGAGCCGCTGCCGCCGACGCCCGATGCGCGCAGCGCCGCCATCATCAGTTTCGATATCACGGCCGATGGCTTCCGCGCCGTGCCGCGCACGCATCTCAACCTGATCTCCGGTGGCCTTGCCGTATTCCTCGAGAGCGGCATGCCGCAGGGCGCCACCATGATGTCGGCGCTGTTGCCGACCTCGTTCGGCCATCTCGCCTCGTCGATCGTGACGTGGTTGCTGTCCGGCGGCGTGTTGGGCCTGCATCATCCATCCGACGGCGCTGTGCTGGAACGCGAAATCGCCGACGCCGGCTGCGATGTGCTGATTGCGCCAGCTCCCTTTGCTCAACGCCTTGCCGACGACGGATTGCTCGATCGGGTGCCGACGCTGCGGCATGTGATCGGCCTGTGGCGCACACCCGAGCAGGTCGAAAGCTCCGCCGCCTGGCCGGCTACGCAAGCGACCTTCACCGACGTCTATCTGTTCGGGGAAGCCGGCCTGTTCGGTGCCATCCGCGCGACCGATGGCCTTCCCGCCACCATCATGCCCGGCCCGCACGGCGCACCACGCGCCGCGGCCGGCACGGCTATCGCGGGCGAAACGCTGCTGACGCCGAAGGGCACGCTGGGTCTGCGCGGCCCGATGGTGCCGGTCCTCGCTTACGCTGCTCAGGCCGATGCCAGCAACGGATTGATCCCGGCGACGCCGCTCGATTACGTGGACACCGGCTACCAGGCCCGGCTGGATCGCGGCACTGGCGCGCTGCACATCACAGCGCCGCCGTCCGGCATCATGGCGGTCGGCGGATATCGCTTCCTGGCGCAGGATCTCGGCGAATGGGCCAGGCGCCTCGGCGACAATGCCATGCTCACCGCGCTACCGGACCGCCTCAGCGGCTACCGCCTTGCCGGTCGCGCCAGCGACAACGGCCGCGCGCGCGAGGCGCTGACAGAACTCGGGCTCAATCCGCTAATGGTCGAGGCGTTTCGGGATCGCATGACGACGGAGTGATCGGGCGCCGCCAGACGCACGTGCAACATCGAGAACGTGTTCAATCTCAATGCGTTTTCAATCTCTGACATTGACCCTGAATTAACGACATCTGGCTAGCGTGAGCTCCCAAATTCCTTTCAGGGTCTCGCGCGCATGTCCGATCAGGCGACCATCGTTGCCATCTCCAGTCTGCAACCTGCGCCGTTCGCGACCGCTCTGGCCGATAGCAACATGTTCCCGGTTGTCGATGCCACCTGGGACACCGCACTCGATGCCATCGCGCAAGTCCAGCCTGCTGCTGTAGTCGTCGCCGCCACTGCTGCCGAAATGCCGGCGTTCGAAAAACTGGCGGCAAAGTTGGCCGCGCGGCAACCTTACATCCCGCTGATATCGATCGATCCCGTCGCTGAACTGCCGGGACATGCGATCCCGCTGATCGACGATCGCGGCCATTTCACGCGGCTCAGCGCGCGGCTGCGCAACGCGTTACGCGTCCGCGCGCTGCATGCCACGGTTCTGCGTCGTCTTACCGCCGAGAATCTGCACCGCTTCACGACCAATGCACCTGACCCGCTTGAAGACGCGACCATCATGCTGGTCGGTCGCGGCGGCAGCCACCCGGCGCTCTCGGTGGCATTCGGTGAACGGGTCAGCCTGGTCGGCGCCCTCAGCATCGAGGCTGCCGCCAAGCATCTCAATGCCAGGGATCTCGACGGCATCGTGATCGGCGACGGGTTCACGCCGCGCGTGCTCGATGCGTTTTTGACAGTGCTGACGGAAGACTCGCGCTTTCGCAGCCTGCCCGTGATCGTCACGACGTCGGGCGTTGCACACACCTATGATCTCGCCAATCTCGAAACCATCACCGGCGACGCCGATCACATCGCGCGACTGGCCTTGCCGCTGATGCGTCAACGCGCCTTTGAGGCGCGCTTGAACCGGACATTGCGTTCGATCGATTCCGACGGACTCATCGATGCCACCACGGGCCTACTTACCCAGGAAGCCTTCGATCGTGATCTCGCCACGGCGGTCTATCAGACGCAGACACGCGGCGGCGGCCTTTCGGCAGCGCGCTTCAGCTTCAAGGACATCCCTCTGCGCGCTCAGCGCGATGCCGCCCGGATCGTCAGCCGCTTGATGCGCAACATCGATTTCGGCACGCTCTGCCCGGACGGATCCATCGTTGTGGTGTTTGCCGAAACCGATCCGCGCAATGCGCATATGATCGCGCGACGTTTATCCGCAGTGATGAAGCACACCATGCACGGGCCAAAGCGCGATGCGCGCAACGATCCGCGTGCGAAGGTGATCGGCATGACGCCCGACGATTCCGCGAAGTCACTGCTCGCGCGATTGTTCGAATCCGGCGCTCAACGCGCTGTTTCATGACAACGTCGTTACGTTGGAACGATGCACAATGCAGCGCATTGTCTGGCATCTACAACGGAGACACGACAATGAAAAAACTCGCAATCATCACCACCTCGTTCGCTTTGCTCGCCACCCCGGTGCTGGCTCAGTCCACGACCACCACCACGACGGCGCCGGCTGCGACCACCACGGGTGCTGCGCCTGCGGATGCCAAGTTCTCCACGGTAGCGAAGGATGAGATGTTCAGCTCGAAGCTGAAGGGTCTCAACATTACCAATCAGGCCAACGAGACGGTCGGCGAGATCACCGACCTCGCGTTCAAGAACGACAAGATTGCTGCGATGATCGTATCGGTCGGCGGTTTCCTCGGAATGGGCGAGCGTTATGTCGCAGTCGCACCGTCGTCGATCAACGTCCGTTACGACACCGCGAACAACAAGTGGCTGGCAACCATGAACACCACCAAGGACGCGCTCAAGGCAGCTCCGGAATTCAAGTACCCGAAGTAACGAACGCTTTGAGTTGAACCAACGGCCGTCGGCATTGCGCCGGCGGCCGTTTCGTTTGGGTGCCACCCTTTCATCTCGATCAGGCAGCTTTCTTGCTCTCCGCCAGATTCGCGAGGTCGCGTAGGAGATCCGTGGCACCTTCGAGGCGATCTTCCGGCGTGTCCCACTCCTGCAGGAAGACGACTTTCATGTCCGGGCGCACCTTCGCAGCGTCGCCGTAGCGCCGGATGAATGCCACCAGCTTTTCCGGCTCGGCAAAACTGTTGTCGCGGAACACGATCGACATGCCCTTCGGACCGGCATCGACTTTTTCCACATTGGCGCGTCGACAATAGGCCTTGATGGCGGCGATCTTGAACAGATAGCGCACCTCGTCTGGTAGCACGCCGAAGCGATCGCGCAATTCGGCGGCGAAGTTCTCGATCTCGTCGTCGGTCTCCAGATCGGCAAGACGGCGATACAGCGATAGCCGCACCGACAGGTCGGTAACGAAATCGTCCGGGATCATTACCGGCATGCCGAGTGTGATGCTCGGGGACCAGCGATCGGCAACCGGCTCCGAGATACCCGATTTCAGCGCGAGGATCGCCTCCTCCAGCATCGATTGATACAGCTCGAAGCCGACTTCCTTGATGTGGCCGGACTGCTCCTCGCCGAGCAGATTGCCGGCACCGCGAATATCGAGATCGTGCGATGCGAGCTGGAAGCCGGCGCCGAGGTTTTCGAGCGACTGCAGCACCTTCAGGCGGCGCTCCGCCTGCGCGGTGATCTTCTGCTGCGCCGGCAGCGTGAACAGCGCGTAAGCGCGCAGCTTGGAGCGGCCGACGCGGCCACGCAACTGGTAAAGTTGTGCGAGACCGAACATGTCGGCGCGATGGATGATCAGCGTGTTGGCGTTCGGAATATCGAGGCCGGACTCCACGATCGTCGTGGACAGCAGGATATCGTATTTGCCGTCATAGAACGCCGACATGATGTCCTCGATAACCGTCGGCGCCATCTGGCCATGGGCGACGGCGACCTTCATCTCCGGTACGTGCTTGTCGAGGAACGCCTTCACGTCGGCGAGATCGTCGATGCGCGGCACCACATAGAACGCCTGACCGCCGCGATAACGCTCGCGCAGCAGCGCCTCGCGGATCATCAGCGGATCATGCGGCGCGACAAAGGTGCGGACCGCCAGACGATCGACCGGCGCCGACGCGATGATCGACAGATCGCGGACGCCGGTGAGTGCCAGTTGCAGCGTGCGCGGGATCGGCGTTGCCGACAGCGTTAGTACATGGACGTTGGCGCGCAGCTGCTTGAGGCGCTCCTTGTGGGTCACGCCGAAGTGCTGCTCCTCGTCGACCACCACGAGGCCAAGATCCTTGAACTTGATGGATTTGCCGAGCAGTGCGTGAGTGCCGACGACGATGTCGACGGAGCCGTCGGCGAGCCCCTTCTTCGTGGCCGTCATTTCCTTCGGCGTCACCAGTCGGGAGGCCTGGGCGACATTGACCGGGAAACCACGGAACCGCTCTGCGAAGTTCCTGGCATGCTGACGCGCCAGCAACGTGGTCGGCACCACGACGGCGACCTGCTTGCCTTCCATGGCGACGCCGAAGGTGGCGCGCATGGCGACTTCCGTCTTGCCAAAGCCGACGTCGCCGCAGATCAGGCGATCCATCGGCTTGCCGCTTTCGAGATCGTGCAGCGCCGCGTCGATGGCGTTCTGCTGATCCTCGGTTTCCTCATATGGGAAGCGTGCACAGAATTCGTCGTAGCTCTCGCGCGGAATCGAAATCTTCTCGGTTTCGCGCAGATGCCGCTCGGCGGCGATCTTGATCAGTTCGGCGGCGATCTGCTGGATTCGGTTCTTGAGCTTGGCCTTGCGCGCCTGCCAGCCGGAGCCGCCGAGCTTGTCGAGTTCGACATTGGTCTGGTCAGAGCCGTAACGCGACAGCAGCTCGATATTCTCGACCGGGAGATAAAGCTTGGTCTCGTTGGCGTAGCGCAGTTCTAGGCAATCATGCGGGGCACCACCGACCTCGAGGGTCTGCAGGCCGACAAATCGTCCGATGCCGTGCTCGACATGGACGACGATGTCACCCGCCGACAACGACGTGACCTCCGAGATGAAGTTGTCGAGCTTGCGGCTAGCCTTGCGCGGACGCACGAGGCGATCGCCGAGAATGTCCTGCTCGCTGATGACGGCGACGTTGTCGGTCTCGAATCCCGACTCCATGCCGACCACGGCCAGCGATGCCTCGTTGCGCGGCACCGCGTTCACGGCGCGCCACGAATTCACGGTCTGCACATTGAGCAGCTTGTGATCCTTCAGCATGCTCGCCATGCGGTCGCGCGAGCCTTCGCTCCAGAGGGCGACGACCACCTTTTTGCGCGCCGATTGCAGCGACTGGATATGCGCAACGACGCGCTCGAACACGTTGACCGAATTATCCGCGCGTTCGGGCGCGAAATCCCGGCCCTGGCGCGCGCCTGCATCGACCGTATCCGCAGTGCCCTCTGGGACCGCAAACGGTGACAGCCGCGCGACGGCGGTGCCGTGCAGCCGCTTTTGCCATTCGTCATCGGTAAGATACAGCCGGTCCGGCGGCAGTGGCTTGTAGATCGCACCGCCCCCAGCCATGCCCATGGCATCCTTACGGGCCTCGTAATAATCCTGGATCTGCTTGAAGCGCTCGCTTGCCGCATCTTCCGCCAGCGGCTGGAGACGGGCACGAGATCGAGCCCGCGCATGGCAAGCTGCGTTCGCTGGGTCTCGGCATCGAAAGTGCGGATGGACTCCAGACTGTCGCCGAAGAAATCGAACCGCACGGGCATGTCGAGACCGGCGGGGAATAGATCGAGGATGCCGCCGCGCACCGCATATTCGCCGGGTTCGCGCACCGTTGACGAGCGGCTGTAACCATTATGCTCCAGCCAGGCGACGATGTTGTCCATCGGCACCACATTGCCGGGCGCAACCGACAGCGCCTGTGCCGCGACGACATCGCGCGTCGGCACCCGCTGCACCATGGCGTTGACCGTGGTCAGCACGATCATTGGCTTGTCGCTGCCCGTCAGGCGCGACAGCTGCGCCAGCGCCGTCATGCGTTGAGCCAGCACGCCAGCGAACGGCGATACGCGATCGTAAGGCTGGCAGTCCCAGGCCGGGAACTGCAGCACCGGTAGATCCGGCGCAAAGAACTCCAGCGCGCGGGCCAGTTGCTGCATGCGCGGACCGTCCCGGCACACCACCGCGAGGCTGACCGCAGACGGCTTCGGCCTTGCAGCCAGCGCGCGGGCAAGATCGGCGATGATGAGGCCTTCCGCACCTTCGCTCACATTGGCGAAAGTGAGTACCTTGCCGGGCGCCAGTTGCGATGCCGGCGAGGCGACGGGCGATTTCATACCGGCTTATCCAGATTGCGGAACTCTTTGATCCGCGCGAACAGCGGCGTGTGGTATTCCGGCGCGAGCTGGGTGTCGCCGACAAAGGCCGGATAGAGCTCGGGGTCTTCGAGCGCGATCAGCGCTTCGAGCTGGGTCAGTTCGAGGTCGGCCAGGATGGCGATCTCGGCATCCGCGAAGCGGCCGAGGATCAGGTCCATCTCGCGCGTGCCGCGATGCCAGCAGCGATACAGCAACCGCTTGCGGCGATCATCCAGCCCTTCGCTCGATCGTGTCGTTCCCGTCATCCGTCCGTTCCCAACCAGCTGAAGTCAAACGCCAAAAGCCCGGACATGCCGGGCCGGGTCGATATAGCCATCAAGTGATGCATTGTCAGCACCCGCGCACGCAATGCGGGCCTGCACGGATTGATTTCGCTTGAGATTGGCTTCAAGTCTGCGACAGCCGGCCTCCTCCGGCGTTCCAAGAGTCGTTGCGATGCGCCCTGAAGTGCTCAATTCCCTGTTTGCGCCCATCACAGGCATGACCGGGATCGGTCCCAAGCAGGACAAGCTGTTCCGCTTCCTGCTCGGTCGCGACGAGACCCCGCGCATCGTCGATCTGCTGCTGCATCTGCCTGCCAGCGTGATCGACCGCCGCGATCGGCCGAAGATCAACGAGGCCGAAATCGGCGCCATGGTGACTCTGGAGGTGATCGTCGATCGCCACCGCGAGCCGCCGCCCGGCCGCTCCCGCGCGCCGCACCAGGTCTATGCCCATGACGATACCGGCACGGTGACCCTGACCTATTTTCGCACCTATCCCGGCCAGATCGAGAAGCTGCTGCCGGTCGGCGAAAAACGATACGTGTCCGGCACCACCCAACTGTTTGACGGCATGCTGCAGATCACCCATCCCGACCGTGTGGTGGACGAGGAAGGCTTTGCCAAACTATCCGGCATCGATGCGGTTTATCCGCTGACCCAAGGCCTCGCGATTACCGCCCTGCGCAAGGCGATCGCGCAGGCGCTGACGAAACTGCCTGAGCTGCCCGAATGGATCGGTGCCGACGTCATCCGGCGTTGCAAGTTTCCCTCCTTCGCCGACGCCCTGCAGCGCGTTCACGTCCCGCAGGAAACGACGGACATCCTGCCGGAGGGGCCGTTCTGGTCGCGGCTGGCTTATGACGAATTGCTGGCCGGCCAGCTCGCATTGGCCCTGGTGCGGGCGCAGTTGCGACGCCCCGCCGGCGACCGCAATGCCGGCGACGGGAGCTTGCGCCGCAAGATCATCGACGCTCTGCCCTATGCGCTGACGCCATCCCAGCAGGCGGCATCGGCCGCGATCGCCGATGATCTCGTCCAGCCGGTGCGCATGCTCCGTCTGCTGCAAGGTGATGTCGGCTCCGGCAAGACGGTGGTGGCGCTGCTGGCCGCAGCGGCCGCAGCCGAAGCCGGCAAGCAGACAGCCTTGATGGCGCCGACCGAAATTCTCGCGCGCCAGCACGTCAAGACCATCGCGCCACTGGCCGAGCGCGCCGGACTGAGTGTCGCGATCCTGACCGGCCGCGAGAAAGGCCGCGAGCGCAAGGACATTCTGGCGCGACTGCAATCCGGTAAGATCGACTTTCTCGTCGGCACGCACGCGTTGATTCAGGATGACGTGATCTTCAAGTCGCTGGCCCTCGCCGTCGTCGACGAACAGCACCGCTTCGGCGTTCGCGAACGCCTCGCGCTGACCAACAAGGGCGCGGCGGTGGATGTGCTGGTCCTGTCGGCGACGCCGATCCCCCGCACATTGGTGCTGACTTACTTCGGTGACATGGACATTTCCGAATTGCGCGAAAAGCCTGCCGGCCGCCAGCCGATCGAAACGCGTACCTTCTCGGCGAATAGGCTCCCGGAGATCATCGACGGCGTCGGTCGCGCGGCGGATAACGGCAAGCTGATCTACTGGATCGTGCCTTTAGTTGAAGAGTCCGAGATGAACGGCCCGAAGCTCACCAATGCGGAGGAGCGTTTTGAGAGCCTGCAGCAGCGGTTCGGTGACAAGGTCGGACTCATTCACGGGCGCATGCGCGGCCCCGAGAAAGACGCCGCCATGGCGCGCTTCGCCGCCGGCGAGACGCAGATCCTTGTCGCCACGACGGTGGTCGAAGTCGGCGTGGATGTGCCCGCAGCCACGATCATGGTGATCGAGAATGCCGAGCGCTTCGGCCTCGCGCAATTGCATCAGTTGCGCGGCCGCATCGGCCGTGGATCCGAGGCGTCGACCTGCCTGTTGCTGTATCGCGAGCCGCTCGGCGAGATCGCCAAGAAGCGGCTCACGGTCATCAAGGACTCGACCGATGGCTTCCGCATCGCCGAGGAAGACCTCAAATTACGCGGCGAAGGCGACGTGCTGGGCACACGGCAAAGTGGCCTGCCCGGTTATCGCATCGCGCGTTCCGAGGTTCATGCGCAGCTGATCACGCAGGCACGCGACGAAGCGCTGCGCGTCATGCAGGACAATCCGAAACTGACCGGCCCCCGCGGCGAGGCGTTGCGTTGCCTGCTATATCTATACGAGCGTGACGAAGCGATTACGCTGCTCGGCGCGGGCTAGTCTAACCGGCTGCCAGACGCGCAAACAGCGTGCGCCCCAGCGTCCAGCATGCGCTGGGGATCGTGGGAGAGCCGATGAATGTCATGGCGAGCACGCTCAGTGCAGCATTTGCAATCCACCACGGCCGCTCGGGTGTCGAAAATCCCAAGCCCGAACAGGCGATGTTGACGATGAAAGCGGCATAGGCCGTCCAGACGGACAGCCAGGGATGTCCGTAGCCGGCAATTCGAGCCTCGGTCACCGCCGTGACCAGAATGCTGACGACAATGACCGCCCAGACCAGCGGTGTTGTCTTCAAATTACGCATCTGCCCGCCTCGACCGTGACATTGCCGTTCATTCAGAGGACGAACCTCAGTCCACTCTGGCTGGCACCTTCGCCGTTTGCGCGGCACGGGAATTCTTCGCCATCTCCGCCAGCGCAGCGATCTTCTTTTGCGGATCGGAGCCCGGCTGCACGACGCCCGCAGACATAATCAGCGTCGCTGCGGCTTCTGCAGACATGTCGATCTCGATCAGCTTGCTCTTGGGAACGTAGAAGAAGAACCCCGTGGTCGGATTGGGCGCGCATGGCAGGAAGACGGAGATGTGTTCCTCGTCATTCGGCAACTTGCTGGAGACCTCGACGCTGGGCGGCTGCGAAATCAGCACGATCGACCACATGCCCGGCGACGGGAACTCCACCATTCCCACCTTGCGAAAGCTGGAGCCGTTGCCCGAGAACAGCGTCTCAAACACCTGCTTCAGTCCGCGATAGATGGCACGCACCACCGGCATGCGCCCGAGCAGCCTGTCGCCGAGATCGACCAGCGAACGCCCAATGAGGTTGGCGGTAAGGAAGCCCAGCAGCGTCAACGCCACGAAAGCGACGACCAGACCCGAGCCGGGAACCCCGTAAGGCAACCACTGCTCCGGCCGATACGCCTCCGGGATCAGCGGCCGCACCAGCCCGTCGACCCAAGTGACGAACCACCAGGTCAGATAAAAGGTGATGGCGATCGGCCCGGCGACGATCAGGCCGGTCAGGAAGTAGTTGCGGACGCGCGCCATGAAGCCGCGCGGGGCGTCCGGCGGGAGTTCGCCCAACAACGGGGTCGGCGGCGGATCATTCGGCTGCATTGAAAACTCGGCGTCAGCTTGGCGGTCACGACATGCGCGTGCATGCCGACCTATTGCAGGAGCACCTTAGCAGTATTTCACCACTGCGGGGAAAGCCAACGCGCGGACAACGCCGCCCACGGCGGCGAAAGCGGAAAAATGCCCCTCTGAAAGCATCACGATCCGGGTCGATCCGTCCGCCCTGCGACAATCCGGCCTATTCCACGGTCACCGATTTTGCGAGATTTCGCGGCTGATCGACATCCGTGCCCATGATGACCGCGGTGTGGTAGGCCAGCAGCTGCACCGGCACGGCGTAGACCAGCGGCGTGAAAGCGGCGGCCATATCCGGCATCACGATCGTGACCATGGAATCCACAGTCGCCTCCTCGGCTCCCTTGGCGTCCGTCATCAGGATGATCCGCCCCCCGCGGGCGGCCACTTCCTGCATGTTGGATACGGTCTTGTCGAACACCTTGTCATAAGGGGCGATCACGACCACCGGCATGGTCTCGTCGATCAGCGCGATCGGGCCGTGCTTGAGCTCGCCGGCGGCATAGCCCTCGGCGTGGATATAGGAGATTTCCTTCAGCTTCAGGGCGCCTTCGAGCGCCAGCGGATAGCTGGTGCCGCGACCGAGATAAAGCACGTCCTTCGACTTTGCGATGTCACGCGCGAGCTTTTCGATCTCGTCTTCGTGGGTAAGAGCTTCCGCCATCAGACGCGGGATTTCGATCAAGCCATGAACGAGCTTGGCCTCGTCCGCATCCGACAATTCGCCGCGTGCCTTGCCTGCAGCAACCGCGAGTGCCGCGAGCGTCATCAACTGGCAAGTGAACGCCTTGGTCGAGGCGACGCCGATTTCCGGACCGGCCAGCGTCGGCATCACCGTCTCACTCTCGCGGGCAATCGTGGAGGTGGACACATTGACGACGGCCAGCGTGTGCATGCCCTGCTCTTTGGCGTAGCGCAGCGCGGCCAGCGTATCGGCGGTCTCGCCGGACTGCGAAATGAAGATCGCAAGGTCGCCCTTGCGCACCGGCGCTTCGCGATAGCGGAATTCCGACGCGACATCGACCTCGACCGGAAGGCGGGCGAAGCGCTCGAACCAGTATTTGGCGACAAAACCGGCATAGCTCGCCGTGCCGCAAGCCGTGATCGAAATGCGCTGGATGTCGTTGAAGTCGAAAGCCAGCTTGCCCGGCAACGCGACGCGTTCGGTTGCCATGTCCACATAGCGCGCCAAGGTGTGGCCGACGACTTCCGGCTGTTCGTGGATTTCCTTGGCCATAAAATGACGATAATTCGCCTTGTCGACCATGAATGCCGACGCGCCAGACTTCAAAACCTCGCGCTTCGCAGGTTGATTGCTCTGGTCGAAGATCTCGCAGCCGGCATGGGTCATCACCACCCAATCGCCGTCTTCGAGATAGCAGATGTCATCGGTGAACGGGGCCAATGCGATAGCGTCGGAGCCGAGATACATCTCGCCATCGCCAAAGCCGACCGCCAGAGGCGACCCCTTGCGCGCGCCGACCATCAGATCGTCGTGATTCCTGAACAGGAAGGCCAGCGCGAACGCACCTTTCAGTCGAGGCAGCGCCTGCTTCACCGCATCGACGGGCTCAGCACCCTTCTTGATGAAAGAATTGACGAGATGAGCGACGACTTCGGTGTCGGTCTCGCTGGTGAACACCGCGCCCTGCTTCTCGAGCTCGCCCCGCAGCTCGCGAAAATTTTCGATGATGCCGTTATGGACGACGGCGACACCATCGGCGGCATGGGGATGCGCATTGGCCTCGGTGGGTTTGCCGTGGGTCGCCCAGCGCGTGTGGCCGATGCCGACATGGCCGGCCAACGGCTCCCGGCCGAGCTTGGTTTCGAGGTTCTTGAGCTTGCCCTCGGCGCGGCGGCGCGCGACTTCGCCGTTCTCCAGCGTGGCAACACCGGCGGAGTCATACCCCCGGTATTCCAGACGCTTCAGCGAATCCACGATCTGCTCAGCGACCGGCTGACGCCCCAGAATTCCGACGATGCCGCACATAGATAAATGATCCCCAGTATCAAAGTCACACGGTTGCAGATGGCCGAACCGGTATCGGAACCTCTTAACGAGAATCTCGAACACCTTGGTACTCAAGAATTATTTCCGATTGAGACAACTGGACGCGTGTCCGCGACAATTTTGCGCGATGAGTTTAACAAAGCATCAACACAGTTGCGAAAGGCTCACGGGTGAAATGGAGCGACCGCCATGTGGGAGCCGCGAAATCCAAGAGAGCCCCGATCAATCGCGGGAACACGTCTGCGGCAGATCGAGATGCACAATAGCCGGCTGGCTCATTGGCCACCGCCCCTGCGCGACACCATCACCCCGCCATTGCACGAGCCGCTACCAAATACTCTTCCCGACGAGCCGCTCAAGACGCCGCAGCGCCGGAACTGGTTTTTCAAGGGCAAGCCCGGCAACTGAGGGCGGTCATCGACCGCGTCACTTGGCTTTTTTCGATCCGGCATTCTTGTCGCGGAATCGCTTGCCCCACCCTTCCTTGGTCGCCACGTCATTCCGTTCGACCGCAAGCGCGTCGTCCGGCACGTCGCGGGTGATCACCGAACCCGAGCCGATATAGGCGCCCTTGCCGATCCTGACCGGCGCCACCAGCGATGAGTTCGACCCAACAAACGCGCCTGCTCCGATGACGGTCTTCGCCTTGTTGAAGCCATCG
Organism: Bradyrhizobiaceae bacterium; assembly: GCA_004173095.1. Classification (GTDB taxonomy): domain Bacteria; phylum Pseudomonadota; class Alphaproteobacteria; order Rhizobiales; family Xanthobacteraceae; genus Tardiphaga. The sequence goes on along the minus strand of SDZE01000442.1, from coordinate 6,460 downwards.
TAGTTGCAGGTGATCGTCCCCGCCCCGATATTGGCACCGGCCCCGATCTCGCTGTCACCGATATAAGTGAGGTGATTGACCTTGACGCCTGCTTCCAGCCTGGCCGCCTTGGTCTCCACGAAATTCCCGATCCGCGCACCTTCGCCCAGCGAGGTGCCCGGCCGCAGCCGGGCATAGGGACCGACAGAGGCGTTCTTGCCGATCTCCGCCTGCACCAGATGCGAGAAGGCATGGATGACGGCGCCGTCGGCAATGCTCACGCCGGGTCCGATCACCACATATTGCTCTATCATCACATCTTTGCCGAACACCGTGTCCGCCGACAGATGCACGGTTTCGGGGGCGACGATCGTCACCCCGGCATCCAGTGCTGCCTTGCGCAGCCGCGCCTGCATGGACGCCTCCGCCTCGGCGAGCTGCGTCTTGGTGTTGATACCGCGCACTTCGTCCTCGTCGGTCTCGATGACCGTCGCCGTCAGCCCCAAGCCGCGGACGACTTCCACGGCATCGGTCAGGTAGTATTCACCCTTGCTGTTTCGATTGCCGATTGCCTCGATGACCTTGAGTGCCGTGTCGCCGGCAAAGGCCATGACTCCGGCATTGCAGAGATCGATTTTACGCTCGGCCTCGCTCGCATCGGCCTGCTCGCGGATGGCAACCAACTGCCCGCCTTCGACCACCAACCGCCCGTACCCCGTCGGATCCTGTGCGCGGAAACCGAGCACTGCCAGCGCCGCACCATCTTTCAGCGGCGCGCGGAGACGTTCGAACGTCGCCGCCGAAATCATCGGCGTGTCGCCGAACGCGATCAGCAGATCGTCAGCTCCTCCGACGATCGCCTCTCGCGCCGCCAAAACGGCATGCGCCGTCCCGAGCCGTTCGCGCTGGACGAATGTAGCCGCATCGGCACGGATGCGGCGCGCCTCAGCGGCCACATCCTCGCGATCGGGCCCGACGACCACTGCAAGCGCAGATTCCGCGCCCTTCGGTGCCGCTGCCAGCACATGCGCGAGCAAAGACTGGCTCGCCACCTGATGCAGGACCTTGGGCAATGATGACCGCATACGCGTCCCTTCGCCGGCCGCGAGTACGATCGTCAGGCTGCTTCTGCCGGTCATTGCAAGGTGTCCCCGTTCTGCGTCGCCGACGTCATAGCGGCTTTTCGTTGCCGTCGAAATTGCTTTCGGGCGCTCTCGCCCCGCGCCGTTACCAACGGTTTCCTGATAGTGTCTGACCATGATTCGGGGCGACGGGACCACGCAGACGTCGGATGGCTGACAAGCGCGACCAATGGGCGGAATCCTTCTCGGCCGATCCGCAAGGCGGCTGGCTGACCGGATTCCTGGCGGATGAGGACAGAGGCACCCGGCGGCTGATGTGGCGCATGGGGTCGTGGGGCGTGATTGCCGTTGGCGCCGTGTCGGTTGCCGTCCTGGCCGGCCAGTATCAGATCCATACCCGCAGCGACCAGATGGAAGCAGCGCAGGCCATCGGGCGCCAGGAGCGGCAGCTCGCGCAGCTGACCGAGCAAGCCCAGTCCGAGAACCGGCGTCTGGTCCAGGCCATCGACACCTTGAACAAAGATCGCGATCGCCTGTTCGTGCGCATCACTTCGGTGGAGAAGGAGCTTGAGACGGCGACCGGCTCGATCCTCGCCCGGCAACCCCTACCCAACATCACGCCAGCGGAGCCCGCTCCGCAGATCGCTGCGCCGACAACCCAAGCGGCGATGGTGGCGTTGCCACCGACGGACCGGCAGCCGACCACGGCGCTTCCTGATGTCACGCCGAAACCGATCGATGACAGGTCCTCTGAAAAGGCACCCGACAAGCCATCGGAAAAGGCATCTGGCGCGGTGATGGCGGCGATTGATCCCGTGCCTGCCGGATCCGGCGATACAGCAGCCGACACCCTGGCGGTAGCTGCCGCGCCGATCCCCAAGCCGGATCTGCCGCAGGCCGTCGAACCACCCCCCGTGGCGATACCCGCGATCACGGCGGCTCCAATCGAGGCGGCGGCGCCGGTGATGCGGACCGAATTCGGCGTTGATATCGGCGCTGCCAACTCGATCGACGGCCTGCGCGCGATCTGGCGAGGCCTGTCGCGGCTTCCCGCCTTGAGCGGCTTGCGTCCCATCATCGTGCTACACGAACGCAATAGCGGCCTCGGCATGCAACTCCGCCTGGTCGCCGGACCGCTCGCGGATGCGGCAGCTGCCGCGCGCATCTGCGCCGCTATGATCGAAAGCAAGCGAGCCTGCGTGACGTCGGTGTTCGAGGGCCAACGTCTCGCTCTGAAAAACGAAGCCATCCCGGCCGGTCAATCGTCGCCGGCCGTGCAGCCGGCCGCCAAACCACAGCGACCTGCTGCTCAGAAACGGGCCGCACCGAAGCCGGAACCCGTCCCGACGCCGGTGCCAGAGCAGCGTTCGGAGCAGTCGCCGCCGCGCCCTGTTGAGGAGACGCCGGCAGAACCACCCAAGCAACCAACTTCTCTGTCGCGACTGCTGGGCTTCACCCGCCAGTAATACTGTTTTTAATTGAGATACTTACGCTTTTTTCTTAAACCCATCTCTACGTCAAAACAACCGCGTGACGTGGACCTGCTTGTCCACGGCCGCGAAGCGCAGCATAGTCAGGACCATGAAAAAAGATCCGTTCCGCCTCAGCCCGTATGAAGTTCAGTGGTTGCTCGTCATTGGCTTCGCCGCCGTCGGCTACGCCGTATATCTCCGCTACCTGGCCATCGAAATGTCCAGCGTGGCGCTCGCCTGCGATGCGGGCCTGCAGACCACGCTTTGCAAAAGCCGGCTAGTGGCGACCTATCTGTTCAAAAACTCGGTGTTCGGCACCGCTGCGATCGTGATCGCCGTGCTCAACCTGTTGCGGCCGTCGATCGTGCTGATCACCGGCGCCGTTATCGCCGCCGGTTTTGGCATCGTGCTCTACAACGTCGCGCTGTCGGGGATCGCGGTCGGACTGCTCATCCTTGGGTTTGCGCGGCCCGCGCCCGCCACAGCGTAATAGCGAAGAGCAGGTAGATCGCGCAGGTCCACAACGACTGCCAGTTATCCGGCCCCTCGTTGAAACCGATGAAGACCAGCGAGGCCAGCAGCAAACCCGCAAAGGTGGCTTCGGCGATCGGCCGTGCCCCTTCCGCGCGCCGGTTCACTGTCATCAGGCCAGCGAACGGCACCACCGCCATCGTCAGAGCTGCGAACGGAAAATCCCGATAGCGCGGATCGAACACGAAGCCGAGCGCGGTTTGCGCGGCGATCAGCGCTGTCACGATCAAAGTAAGCCCGAGCAGAACGCTGGCGGGGCTGCGATCCTGGTACGGACGCGGTCCCAACAGTTCCAGAAAGGTCGGCAGCGAACGGCCCGACATCGTCGCATGAGCGCAGAGCAGCGGCGCCAATACGCCGGCACCCAGCAGCGCCCCCCACTGGATCCAGCGACCGACGCTGTAGCTTTCGTACAGCATCTTGTCGATCGCGACGCCCAGCAACGCGCCGGCAAAGGTCGCCGACACGGCCACCGTCAGCCAGGCCGAGAACCGCGGTGTCCATGGCTTGCGGCGTAGGGTCAACATGCCCGTAAGGAACACCAGGACACTGAGGCCGAGGCCCAGGCCCATATGCAGCTTCCAGGCTGGATAGTTGCTGATCGGCACGCCGGCCGGATATTTCAGCGCCCGTGCGTCGGCATCGTAGAGCCCCCAATAGCCGCCTACGGTGCCTTCGAGATCGCGCTTCCAAGGCTGGTCATAGGCTTCGATCAGATTGACGCGAAAACCTTCGCGCTTGGCAAGATCGAGAATGTCCGACACCACCTGGGCCTGGTTATCGCGCGACGGCAAAGCGCCATCGCGCATGCGGCCGGCGCTCGGCCAACCGGTCTCGCCGATCAGGATTTCCTTGCCCGGAAACGCCACTGCAACCCGTTTGCGGATCGAATCCACATGGGACGCGGCGTTTCTCGCGCGAATCGGAATGTCCTCCCAGTACGGGAGAATATGGATGGTGACGAAATCGACGGCGTCATAGAGCTCGCGATTCTTCAGCCAGAATTCCCAGACATCGGCATATGTCACAGGCATGTTGCCGACCTGCGCTTTGACCGAACGAATATTGCCGACCAGATCAGCCGCTGTCATTTCGCCGCGCAACAACACCTCGTTGCCGACCACTACGCCGGAGATGACATTCGGGAACCGCTTGGTCAGGTCGACCACGCCGGCGATCTGGGCGAGGTTCTTCACCCGGTTGCTGCCGAGCCAGACGCCCTGCAGAACCTTGAGGCCAACCTTAGACGCAAGCTCCGGAACCTGGTCGAGACCGTTATCGATCGAATAGGTGCGCACGCATTTCGAGATCTGTGCGAGCTGCGCCATATCCGCGGCGATCTGTGCCGCCGGAATGATCGCCGTCGAATTCAGCGGTGTCTGTTCGCCGCGGAACGGGGCGTAGGACACGCATTCGAGCTTGGCAGCGGGATCGATAGGTGCGCGCACCAGCGAGACCGGCATGGCGAGCCACCACCATGTTGCTGCGATCGTACCAAGTGAGATGAGGAGAAGCGCCAGCGGCGTGCGGTAGAAAATGGGTTCCGTCCTCCAAAAGACGTCCGTCGATTAGCCCGTTGCCGCCGATCTGCCAAGTCCGCAGCCGGGTCCGCAGCGAGTTCGCTGCCAGGTCAGCACACGCGTCGCCGGCAACAGCCCCTGCTCACGCCATGAAATTGAGACAAACTTCGGACGTTCTGGACAAAATCAAAAATGTCCGTCATGGGATTCACTTGAGGTCTTCGCCGCAATGGGGACCCATTTGCACGTCATCTGGCAAATGTCAGGTGGCTCACTGCCAACTTATCGGGGACTTTATGAGTCGACGCGTATTCGGGTTTCAATCTCTGGTGCTGCGTCGTCTGGTCACGCCAGCGATTGCTGTTCTGCTTGGCGTAGGTGCTGTTGTCGCACCCGTCAGCACTGCGCTCGGCCAGGAGCAGAAGGCCGCGACCGGCGGCCCTACCCCTGCTGAAATCGTCCGTGAAGGTCAGAAGCGCGCCGACGAATTCGTCGAAGCGACTCAGGTCATCAATGGCCCCGCCGGCAATCCGGAATGCGTATGGCTCGGCCGCCGCGTCGTCGTGCTGATGTGGCGCGACGATCTCGACACCGCCTTTCGCCACCTCGACCTCTACGACCGCTTCGGCTGTCCGGGCGGTCATGTGCAGGCGACGTTCCGCTGCCTCGTGAAGTTCGGCCCGGCCATCGACCCGAAGGTCGCGGACAGCCTGAACCGGCACGTTCATGCCTGCTGGATCAATCCGAACGCGACGCCGCAGCCGGCCGCGCTCAACCAGCCTGCGACGCCTGCGCCAGCGGCTCCCGCTGCACCGGCAGCGCAGCCTGACGCGAAGCCCGACGCAAAGCCGGCCGACGCTCCGAAGTAACGGCGCCGGCGCCTGTTCGCCAGCGACGTAGGCCTTTAGTTCTCTAAGTGACTGCCGCCCTGAAAACGCCATGGCGGCAGTTGAGTTGATGTTATCCGCGCAGCTATGTCTGCTCGTCACCACTGGCCGGACCTCGGGGACAGGTCCGCTCCCCGGCCTGCTCCGCCCCGCTATGGTTTGGACGCGATGCGCGCTGTCGTCGCCGTAATACTTCTGGTCACCGCCGTTCACGCGGGCCTTTGGGCCCTTCTCCGCGAAAAGCAGGACGCTCCTGATTTCAAGGGGATGATTCCGAGCCTGTCCTACGCGCCGTTCGAAGGCACGGGGCATCCGGACGTCGATAATATCCCGACAGTCGAGAAGGTGCGGGCCGACCTCAAGAAGCTCGCCACCATGACCCGGGCGATCCGCCTCTATTCGTCCACCGGCGGCGTCGAGATCGTGCCGGCCATCGCCAACGAATTCGGCCTCAAGGTCACGCTCGGCGTCTGGATCGACAAAAATGCCGATCGCAACGAGCGCGAAATCGCGTCTGCCGTCGATCTCGTCAAGAAAAACTCGAACGTCATTGGAGTCGTGGTCGGCAACGAAACGCTTTACCGCGATGAGCTCAAGATCAACGACCTCGTCGAATACATTCGCAAGGTCAAAAGACAGGTCAGTGTCCCCGTCACCACCGGCGAAATCTGGAACATCTGGCGTGACAACCCGCAACTGGCGTCGTCGGTCGATTTCATCGCCGCGCATATCCTGCCGTATTGGGAGAACTTCGAAGATACCCAGGCCGTGGATCAGGCCGTCTATATCTACGGGCTGCTGCGCGAGACCTTCCCCGGCAAGCGCATCGTCGTCGCCGAATTCGGCTGGCCAAGCCAGGGCTACAATCTACGACGCGCCGAGCCCGGTCCGTTCAAGCAGGCCGTGGTGATCAGAAACTTCGTCACCCGCGCCGAAGCCATCGGCATGGACTACAACATCGTCGAAGCCATCGATCAGCCCTGGAAGTT
>SDZE01000508.1 GCA_004173095.1 Bradyrhizobiaceae bacterium | reverse complement strand
TGCGTGCGGCGGGGATCAAACCGGTGGCGACGACGATGCCGCCGTGGCTGATGCCGCATCTCTTGCGAATGCCCGATCGATTGTTCGGCCTTGTTCTCCAGTGCGTCATGAAGATCGATGCCAATGCGCGCTCATCCATGTGGGAAGATCTGCAGCGCGGTCGCTCCACGGAGATCGACCATCTGCAGGGTGTTCTGCTCCAGTTGGCGCAACGATATGGCATTGCGGCCCCCTTGATGCAGCGCGTGGCCGCCATGGTCAAAATCGCAGAAGGTGAGCAGCGCGGGTCGCCTGCCTTGTCAGCTCAGCAGATTCGCGGTGTGTAGCTCGACGATAAGCGTCCGATCCCACAGGCCAGCTCGACTGCGCTTTCGGAAGCGCGACGGCGGATAAATATCATCACAAGGTAGTGAGATGTTGATCAGCGAGTCGCGCAAGAAACAGCGCCCTCTGCTTGTGCCGAGTGCTGCCTGCAACGGTAGTATCATCTATATGCGTCGAATAGCGCGGCCGAACCGTGAGCTGAGATCGACAGCTTCCGGGATGTCCGATGCAAATAAGGAGATGCGCGATCGCGCCGGATCGGACGTAGTTGATGCATATCATTCAATGAGTTCGAAGCGGCAGGAGCGGGCCAGCGATGTGACTGAGCGTCACGTCATTAGAAACGTGCTATCGAATGTTTCTCACCAGAACACCGGCGCCAGTAAGCCGACAGTAGCAAAAGAGAATCAAAACCAATATGAGAGAACCGGCATCGGAAGGCCCGTCAGCAAAAGCTATGTCATTCTGAAGTTCTTTAGTATAGATAGTCCGTGATTTGACGACGGTTCGATTTCTGCACCGAATCTGACGTTCAATTCCTTCAAAACGATCGGCAATGCGTGTGCCGGCAGAATCTTTCAACTACAAATCGGAGGCCCTATGGCCAAGACAGCGAAAAAGAAACTCGTCCGTCGTGAATATACCAAGGATGACGAGAAGACCCTCCGCGCGCATTCCAAGGCTCAGACCCCGCTCGAAAAGATTGCCAAGGAAATGAAGCGCACCGGTGGTTCGCTGCGCCAGAAGGCCATCAAGCTCGGCATCCCGCTCGGTCATCGCCGCCGCAAGGCCAAGAAGGTAGTGACGGCCAAGGCCGCGAAGACCTCCAAGGCCGCGAAGACTGTGAAGAAGGCGAAGACCACCAAGACCGCCGCCAAGGCGAAGAAGACCAAGAAGTAAGCCTTGGCAGTACCTGGCCTGAAGCCTTCGTGCTTCAGGCCCATTCCGGATGGTCGGAGCGTTGTTGGATGCGATCTCTCTTTGCCACGTTGATCGTTGTGTCGTTTGCTTACGCTACGTCCACTCCCGCTCGCGCGGTGCCGCCGACCGTCACGCCGTCGCCCGGCTATGATGCGCGCCTGGCGGAGCAGCGCCGCGCCCTGCAGGCGGCACCGCCGGTCATCATCAAACAAAAGCAGTGGCGACCATCCGCCCGTCGGCCTCGTCACAAGCACTGAGCATGGCTTTGAAATAAGTGGCTATGAAATTATCTGTTCTCGGAAGTCTCGCGCTGGCGATCGTCTCCGTCTGGGCGTTGCCCGGATCGGCATCGGCAGATTACGCGAGTCAGATCAGTGCATTCAGGCGATCGCAAAAGTTGCCTGCCGTCACTGAAGACAGCAAGCTGGCTGCTGTCGCGCTGCTTCAAGCGCAGGCGATGTCGACGAGCGGCAAAGTCAGTCACGATGTCGCTGGCGCGTTTACCACCCGTGTGGCGGGCCTGAAGAAAACGAAGGCTGCCGAGAACATCGCGGCTGGATTTCTCACTTTCCCGGAAACGTTGAAACAGTGGGAGGGGAGCCCCGGTCACCGCGCCAATCTGCTGTTGCCGGGCGCCCGCAAAGTCGGCGTGGCCGCTGTGGCGAATCCGAAATCGCCCTATCGCATGTTCTGGGCCATGGTCATTTCCGACTGACGGGTGACCTGGTTACCTCATCGCTGCAACGGCGACGGCCGCAGGCTGACTGATATCAGGTTCGTTTGGTCTTGGCCGCGGCAGGTGGTCCGAACAAGGCGTTCTTGAGGTCCTTCAAGCCCGACGATAATTTCGACCAGCCGCAGGCAAGCGGTTCGCTGCCGCAATCTTGTTCTTTGGCAACGCGTGCCTTCGGCCGCGGGCGAGGCAGCGCAACCGGTGAAGCACCGGCGTGCGTGGTGATGGTGGTCTGGTCGCGAAAATCTACATCCGCAACAGACGACTGCAGCGGTTCGGTTTGTTTCCTCGCAAACGCAGCCAGGATGATGTTGCGGCGCTGGTTCTGCAGATAGATCGCATAGTGTTCGTCGATCAGCCTCTGCTCGGCCGAGGTCGGATTCGGTCCGGCAAGATCGAAGCTTCGATCCTGCATAAAATCATAATAAGTGTAGCCGCCGCCCTGCTTGCGTCGTCCGGCAAACTTGCTTTCGCAATTGGACTGCGCCGAGGCACGCATCTCGCCCGTCAGCAACGACTTCTGGATACGTTCGGCGCACTCTTCGAAATCTGCAGGTGCAGCCGTCCACCACTGCGCCTGCGCGCGATCAGGCGAAACGATGATGCATGCAACGAGCAAAGCCATGCTTGATGTCGCTGCTATCAGGCCTGATCGTCTTGATCCGATCACGTCCGCCCCCTCAATGACCAAGGCGATTGTCAACAATCGGGAGATTTTTTCAACCGTAGCTGACATATTTCTCCCCCCATTTTGACACAAAGCAGATATGCCGATCGGACGGGTGGAACTTAACGAAGTGGAAGTCCAACGCGGACCTGCGATCCGTGGAGGCGGTTATGTAGTTGAGTGGTCAACGATGGCGACGATGCAGATTGCTTGCGGTTGACGCGGCAAAAAAAGGGGCGGCACTACGGCCGCCCCTCGGTTCGTATCTCGTTCTATTACTGACAGATGTGGCGTTCGCCGTCTTCGCCGCGGATCCAGGTGCCGGGCTGACAGACGAAATTGTTGCGGCGGGCATAGGCGTCGCGCGCGTCAAGTTGCTCAGCGGGCCCGTTGAAATAGGCGTAACTGTTGTCCCAGGAGCGGAATGGCGCCGTCGCGATGGCGCCAGCCGTGTTGACAGCGGCCCCGGCGATACCGAAAGCTCCATCGACCGCACCGGTCGCGACGTCTGCCGGCCAGAAGCCGGTGTCAGAGCGGCGCATCGGGCCGCGATAGCCGTCACGATAGCCATCGTCGCTCATCTGCATGCTGCGGTCCGACTGCATCTGCGCCCGGTGCTTGCTCTGGTCCTTCGCTAGCGCGGGTGTGGCCATCAGGCCGGTCGCCAGAGCAGCTGCCGTCAGGAATTTCATGGTGTTCATGCGAGTTCTCCATCTTGAAAGGATGCCGGCCTAACCCGAGTCCGCCGGACGGGTTCCGGCCGCTAAATGGCGTGCAATCAAAGGAATGTGAGCATGAGGGCGGGAAATTGTGGCGACGCGGATCGGGCTCTGGTAAGGAGGCGCAAGTGGTTATCAGCCACGCGAGCGGTCCCGTAGCTCAGCCGGATAGAGCGACGGTTTCCTAAACCGTAGGCCGGAAGTTCGAGTCTTCCCGGGATCGCCAGTTGCTCTCTTCGATTAACCCTGCAGTCCAACAACAGGCCGCGCCGGCGCCCGCCCGCGCTATAGAGTAGTGATGTTTCGGAAAATCGTCATCATTCTCGCTTGGTCGATGTTGCTTGCCATTGCATTCGCAACGCTATCGCCGCTCGATTTGCGGCCGCATGTCGGCAATGTGAGCGGCGAACGGTTCTGGGCATTCGCAGCGGTGGCGTTCCTGTTCGGCGTCGCCTATCCGCGGCATCTTTTGTGGGTGACCATCATGGTCGGTGGCGCAGCCGTCGGCCTCGAAGTGCTCCAGCATCTGACGCCAGACCGCCACGGCCGCATACCGGACGCGCTCATCAAACTAGCGGGCGCTCTCAGCGGAGCTGGTCTGGCCTATGCGGTCAATGGAACGTCGCGCAAGCTTTTCTCGTAAGATCAGAGCCGTCGAGCCGTGCGATACCGTGAATCGTGCGATCGCCGGATGATCCTGATCTGACCGCCATCTTCTCATCCCCGGCGGCCATGTTAGGGTCGCGCATGATGTCTCCTTTCAACTCCGATATGCGGGCGGCGATCGAGGCCCAAGTCGCGGCATTCACTCGCCTCGACGAGCGTGCAGTGTCAGCGCAAGAACTGAAGCGCGCCGCGGTGGCTCTGGTGCTTGCGCACGCCGACGATCAGTCGTCTGCCGGGCTGCTGCTGACATTACGGGCGCCGCGGCTTCGCGCGCACAGCAGTCAATGGGCGCTTCCGGGTGGGCGTTGCGATCCCGGCGAAACGCCGACCGAAGCGGCTTTGCGCGAGCTGGACGAGGAACTCGGCTTGCGGCTCAGTACCGACGCTGTCCTTGGCGAGCTCGACGACTATCCGACGCGATCCGGCTATCTGATCACGCCGGTGGTGATGTGGGCGGACGACAGCAGCCGGCTGGTGCCCAATCCGGATGAAGTCGCCTCGGTGCATCGCATCGCGCTGGCAGAACTGCTGCGGCCGCAGGCGTTCAGTTTCATCAGCATTCCCGAAAGCGATCGACAGGTGATCCGTTACAGTCACTTCGGCCACATGATCCATGCGCCCACGGCTGCTTTGGTGTATCAATTCAGCGAATTGCTGGCCGGCCGGGTGACCCGCGTGGTGGAACTGGAACAGCCTGTATTCGCCTGGAAGTGATCCGGCCTCATAATATTGCTTGCCTGCGAGCCGATCGCAGTGCGCTGTTTGGTCATCCCGTCGGTTCGTGATGGCAACACAAAATTCACCAAACTGGCCCACCTTGGCTAGGGCTGGAATTGATCAAGATCCGAGGATCCGCGCGGTGCGCGGGATCATGGATACCTCCATCGATGCGTGCCAGCGCCGCACGCAAACCCGACAGGTCGCATGTCTCATTCGCTTCGAATCTCTGCCGTTGCCGCTTCACTTGCCACGCTGTTGAGCACGTCCGCTCTCGCTTTGGACTCGTCAGCGCTGCCGCCTTCGGTCGCCAAGGCGATGGCCCAGGGTGCGTCGCCGCAGGCGGTCGCGGACTATCGCCGCAAGCTTGCCGAATATCAGCAGGCGCGCGCCGCTTTCGATCAGGAAGCGGAAGCCTATTGGAATGCGATCTCCGAGAAACGTAAGATCCGGTTTGCCAAGCGGCGCGAACGACAGGCAGTGACGCTGAACGACTACGTGCTCGCGCAGGCGCCGCTTTATGATGGTCCCAAGCGTCCGGTCAATCCGGAGCCCGAGGATGGCGGCGGACCGCGTGTGCGCAAGGATCTGCCGGTGGTCGCGGATTTTCTCAACGCAGCGCGTGGCGAATTCCAATTCGCGCCGCAGCGGCCGGCGAGCGAGATGGAATTCAAACGGGCTTATGCGCGCGCCGCCTTGCAGGCCGGCATCGGGCGCGAGACGGCTGTGCGGGTCTATTCGTTCGAAACAGGCGGCAATGGCGGTCACGACATGCAGTCGGGCCTCAATCCCTCGAAGCCCGGTTCGCGCGCCATCTCGACGGCGATTGGCTACAACCAGCTTCTCACGGCCAATACGATCACGATCATCGCCGAGAAGGGGCCGCAGCTTCTAAGTGTTCTGAACGACAGGGCCGCCATGTTGCAGGGCCCGCAGCGCAAGGCGATGGAGCACAAGATCGCGGTGTTCAAGCGGATGCATGCGACCGTCAAGAACAGTCCGCAGAGCTGGAGTGCGTTCGAGAAGCTCGGTACCACGCCGCAGGGCTGGGCGATGCATGCGCTGGTGCTGGACATCGATGTCGGCCCGCAATTGCAGGTACATAAATTGCTGACATCGGTGCAGTTCGCCCGCGCGCGCGGTGTCGATCGTCCGCTCTCCGCCGCCGAACTGGAGATGATGAACCTCACCGGTGACGGCAATGGCTTCGACATGGTGACCATGCCGCAGGCGATGCGCGAGCAGGTGCCGACGGCGAACTTCTTCCAGCGCGGCGGCTATGAGCGCAACCCGGTCGCGATCCGCCACAACACCGTGGCGAAGCTGCTCGCCATCACCGACAACCGCATGGACGTGAACAGCAATCTGCCCGGCGCAAAAGAATTGGCCGCGGCCTTTGGATCGGCCACGGCCAGCAATGGAGGTCGTTAGCGTCGCCGGACGGCGACGTTATCGCGATTTCTGGCCTTACGAATTACCGGGATTGAAGTCGTCGCCGACCGTTGCCGGCGCAGCCGCTGCGTCCGGACGCGGCCCGTGCGGACGACGCCGACGCCGCGGCGGAAAGCGCGGTTCGGCATTGCCGGCGGGACCGTTCGGCTCGAATGGCGCAGCAGCGGCCGGTTGCGGAGCACCGCCTGTAATGAAGGACGGCAGGCCGATATTCTCAGCGGCCGGTGCTGCTGCCGGCTGCGGCTGATATTGCGGCTGCGGCTGACGCGCCTCGCGCGGATACGGCTGTTCGTTACGCGGCTGATAGTTGTCACGCTCGCGCGGCTGCGACTGTTGTTCGCGTTGCTGCTGCGGCTGTTGTTCGCGTTGCTGGGGTGCAAAACCCGGCTCCGCACCGAAGTTCGAGAAATTCTCGCTCTCGTCCTCGCCTTCTTCCATCTGCATGTCGCCGCCGCCGTTATCGGCGCGGTTCTGCTGTTGCGGCTGGTTCTGGCGGAATTGCTCCTGCGCGGTCGCGATCAGGCGGAAGTAATGTTCGGCATGCTGATAGTAATTCTCGGCGGCGACCGGGTCGCTCGACGAGCGCGAGTCGCGCGCGAGCTGCAAGTACTTCTCGGCGATATGAGAGGCGGTGCCGCGAATCTTGATATCGGGACCATTCGATTCATAGACCCGGGTCATCGGGTTCTGACCACGCCGGTTATTGTTGTTGTTATTGTTATTATTGTTGTTGCTGCGGTTGTTGTTACGCATCCGCTTGTTGTTGTTGTTCTGACCGTTTCTCATGTGTCGCTTTCGTTACTTGGATTTGTCACAGAGCTACTTATTGAGAGCTACCAATTGAGTGTTACGCGCTGAATGTCATGGCCGCGGCACTAGTCCGCGAAGCCCGAACCCGCCTTCTCAAGGCCAGGGTGCGAATCGTCGTGCAGTTCAGCGCTGCATCGATCTTGCTCAAAGTCGCGTTCAGCAAAGACGCGTTCCCCAAACGCTGGACGATCCTATCGGATCAGCCAAGTCAGACACCTGCGATGTCCAGGCAATGATCCCGGCGCAGCTTCTGTTCGTGAATTTCGAAGCGCAATATCAGGCTTTCGTTCGCTCTGCGGTTGCGAGCAGCGCAGCACCCTCGGCCATCGCGCTCAACCTAACCTGCCTGTGGAACCTGTCCGGACGGGTCCTCCCGGGGGAGATTATTGGCTGCCCCATGATACCTATAAGATATCCAGCAAACCAACCCTGTTCCGACGCTCTACGAGGAAGGTAGTCGCTCGCGAGGCATATTCCAAGCGGTTTTTTCTGGTTCGAGAAGGCTTTATCGTGGCCTTTTTTGCCCGATCACCGCCCGCGGGATGCCTGCCAGATCGGCTTTTGGCGGTCTCGGAACGCTGAGACCGGCCGCCGCCATCAGGTCCGCGACTGTCTCGCTCTGATCGTGTCCGACCTCCACCACCAGTACGCCGCCCGCGCCAAGCAGGCGTGCGGCTTCGGGGGCGATGATCCGATAGGGAACGAAACCGTCGCCACCACCATCCAGCGCGCGCCGTGGATCGTGCTCGCGCACCTCGATATCGAGGCCCGCGATCTCCGCCGACGGGATGTAAGGCGGATTCGAAACGATCAGGTCGAATCCACCGACCAGCGCCGATGCATAGTCGCAGGCGATGAAGCAGGCGCGGTGCGCCAGGCCGTTATGCTCCGCATTGTCGCGCGCGGTCTGAAGCGCAGCCAGATTGATGTCGGTGGCGATGCCTGTCGCGTTGGGGAGTTCGGACAGCAGCGCCAGCAGGATCGCGCCCGAACCGGTACCGAGATCGGCGATCCGCCAGGCGCGCGACCGCGGCCCAATCGCATCGAGACATTCGAGGGCAGCTTCGACGATGGTTTCGGTGTCTGGACGGGGCACCAACGTATCGGCGCACAACTGCAACGGAAGTCCCCAGAATTCCTTTACTCCGGTGATCCGCGCGATCGGCTCCCGCGCGAGGCGGCGGGCGGTAAACTGGGCGAGTTGCTTTGCCTCGTCGGCGCTGAGGACGCGCCTTGCCGCCGAAATAAGCCCGGTGAGATCGACACCGAGCACGGCGCCGATCAGGATCCGGGCGTCGAGGTCGGGAGATTCGATGTCGGCGGCACGCAGCAGGTCGGTGAGGGAGCGTCGCGCGGTTTCGACGGTCTGATCGACAAAACGATCATCCGCGCTCACGCCGCATCGCCCTGGGCTGCAAGTTGCGCGGCCTGATGCTCGGTGGTCAGCGCATCGATCAGCTCGCCGAGCGCTTCTCCGGCGATCACCTGCGGGAGTTTGTACAGGGTTAGATTGATGCGGTGGTCGGTCACGCGCCCTTGCGGGAAATTATAGGTACGGATGCGCTCGGAGCGATCGCCGCTGCCAACTTTTTCTTTGCGATCAGCCGACCTCGCCGCGTCGAGCCGCTGCTGTTCGGCGTCGTAAATGCGCGAGCGCAGGATGTTCATCGCTGACGCGCGATTCTTATGCTGCGATCGGCTGTCCTGCATCATCACCACGATGCCGGTCGGAATATGCGTAATGCGAATCGCCGATTCCGTCTTGTTGACGTGCTGGCCGCCGGCGCCTTGGGCGCGCATGGTGTCGATGCGCAGGTCGTCCTGCCTGATCTCGACATCGACTTCCTCGACTTCGGGCAAAACGGCGACGGTCGCGGCCGAGGTATGAATGCGCCCCTGGGTTTCGGTATCCGGCACGCGCTGGACGCGGTGGGCGCCGGATTCGAATTTCAGTTTGGCAAAGGCGCCGCGCCCCTTCACCTCGACGATGATTTCCTTGTAGCCGCCCACGGTGCCTTCCGAGGCCGAAACCACTTCGGACTTCCAACCCTGCAGGGCCGCGAAGCGCTCATACATCCGGAACAGATCGCCCGCGAACAACGAGGCTTCGTCGCCACCGGTGCCGGCGCGAATTTCCAGCATCACGTTGCGGTCGTCCATGGCGTCCTTGGGCAACAGCGCCACACGGATTTCCTGGGCGAGGGTCTCGATACGCTCCTCCAGCGCCGGACGCTCCATGTCCGCCATCTCGCGCATCTCGGCGTCGGTCGATGCATCGGCGAGCATCGCCTCGATGTCTTTCAGCTCGCTGACGGCGGAGCGATAGGTCTTCACCGCATCGATCAGCGGATTGAGCTCGGCGAGTTCGCGCGTCGTCTTCACATAGTCTTCGGCACTGAGTTTGCCGAGCACGGCTGCCTCGAGCGAGGCGTGATGGGCGAGCAGGACGTCGAGTTTTGTTTCGGGAAGCGCGGACATGAGTGGAAATCTCGGAAACGCAGAAAGGGCGAGGGGGTCGTTGCGGGAATGAGCCTCGCTACAACGACAGGCCTTCGGCGTCAGCGAATTCAGTGAGCTTCTGCCGGATCGAAACGCTGCCGGACGGCGCATCGAGCCATGTCGCCATGGCGGCTTCGGCCTTCTTGGCGTCGAGGTCCAGGATCAAAGCCTTGACCGGACCATGCGCCGTCGCGGAGAGCGACAGATTGCGATAGCCGAGCGCCACCAGCGCCAATGCGCCGATCGGTTGCGAGGCCATCTCGCCGCATAGCGACACATAGCGTTTGGCGGCGTTGCCCTTCTGCACGATCTCGCGCAGCACGCGCAGGATCGGCGCCGACAACGTATCGAAACGATCCGAGACTTTCGAATTGCCGCGATCGACCGCGAACAGGAACTGAAACAGATCGTTGGAGCCGACCGAGACGAAATCGACCTTCTTCAGCAATTCGTCGAGCTGATAGACCAGTGCGGGCACCTCGATCATGGTGCCAACATCGATGCGTTCGGGCAGCGCGTGACCATGCTGGCGCAGATAGGTCAGTTCGCGCTCGATGATCGCCTTGGCCTGATCGAATTCGGACACTTCCGAAATCATCGGGAACATGATGCGCAGCGCACGTCCGCCGCCGGCGCGCAGCAACGCGCGGATCTGGCCGCGCAGCAGACCAGGGCGATCGAGGCCAAGGCGGATCGCGCGCCAGCCGAGCGCCGGGTTTTCTTCCACCACGGTGTCCATGTAAGGCAGCGCCTTGTCGCCGCCGATATCGAGCGTGCGGAACGTCACCGGTTTCGAGCCGGCCGCATCGAGCACGGCGCGATACAGCTGAAGCTGATCGCTGGAGCGCGGCAGGCTTTCACCGACCATGAACTGCAGCTCAGTCCGGAACAGGCCGATGCCAGCTGAGCCGGTATCATCGATATGCGGCAGGTCGATGATCAGGCCGGCATTGATCAGAAGATCGACGCGCACACCATCCTTCGTCACGCAGGGCTTGTCGCGCAGCGCCGAATACTGCGCTTGCCGTCGGGCGCGGAAACGGACGCGCTCGGCATAGGCCGCTTCGATTTCCTGCGACGGGCGGATATAGATCGAACCGGATGTGCCATCGACGATGACCGCATCGCCGGGATCCGCAATGCCCGGCGCATTGGCGACTTCGCCGATGGCGGGAATGCCGAGCGCGCGCGCCACGATCGAGACGTGCGAATTCGCGGTGCCTTCTTCAAGCACCAGGCCGCGCAATTTCTTGCGGTCATAATCGAGCAATGCGGCCGGGCCCATCGCACGGGCGATCAGGATCGCATTATCCGGCATCTGCTCGCGCGACGGCGCGTGATCTTGTCCGACCAGCTGACGCATCAGGCGATGGCCGAGATCCTCGAGATCGTGCAGGCGGTCACGCAGATACGGATCGGTCGAGCGCAGCATGCGTGCGCGGGTGTCGGACTGCACGCGTTCGACCGCGGCTTCCGCCGTCAGACCCGTGGCAACGGCTTCATGCAGCTTGTGCGACCAACCATGGTCATTGGCGAACATGCGATAGGCTTCGAGCACATCGCGGTGCTCGCCGCTCTCGGCGACGTCGCCACGCTCCAGCATGCGGTCGAGATCGGAGCGCAGCTTGGTCAGCGCGGTATCCAGCCGCTTGATTTCTTTCGGCAGGTCTTCGGCGATGTAATTGGTGATGACGACGCGCGACTCGTGCAGCACGACGTGGCCGAGGGCAATGCCTTCGGACAGGATGGCGCCGGTCTTGTGGATCGAATGCCGTGCAGCCGGCTCGGCGCCTGGCTGCGCCAGCGAGGAGAGTTCGCCCGAGGCGATCATCTCGGCCAGCACCATGGCCGTGGTCTGCAGCGCCTCGACTTCCTCCTCGACATAGGTGCGCTTGGCGCGGTTCTGCACAACCAGCACGCCGAGCGTATTGCCGGCGCGCAGGATCGGCACGCCCAGGAACGAGTGATAGATTTCTTCGCCGGTTTCCGGGCGGAACGCGAAAGCCGGATGGCTTTGGGCGTCGTTGAGATTCAACGGAGTCGCTTCCGAAGCGACGAGGCCGACCAGGCCTTCATGCGCGTTCAGCACGGTGCGATGCACGGCCTCGCGGTTGAGGCCTTCGGTGGCATAGAGCTCGAGGGTGTTGTCAATCCGCAGCACGTAAGTGGAGCAGACCTCGGCCACCATATTGGCTGCGATCAGCACCACGATCTTGTCGAGACGCTCCTGAGCGCTGACCTGCTCCGCCATGACTTCACGGAGCCGTCTCAGCAAGACTCGGGGGCCGCCCGACGCGCTCCGCATATGCCCACACCTCCCACGAGGCCGACACCGGGAAAAACCCAGCCTCGGCGCTAAGCCTCAGAAATCAATAGCATTTGCGCAGTCGCAAACAAGGTGCGACCGCTGAAACCGGTTCAGATTGTCCGAAACGGCGTCCTCAACCGGTACGGTTGCCCCTGAGGGCCGTATACCGAATTGAGGCTTGTTTTGCCAAGCAAAACGCCTGCCACGTCGGAAACATGCCGTTCACTTTAAAAGGACGGATGTTTCAGCAAAAATTTTCTACGCTTTGTCGAGACCGTACAGCGTGTGCAGCGTGCGCACCGCCAGTTCCGTGTAGGCGGCATCGATCAGCACCGAGAACTTGATCTCCGACGTGGTGATCGCACGGATGTTGATCTGTTTCTCGGACAGAGCGGCGAACGCCTGCGCGGCGACGCCGGCATGGCTGCGCATGCCCGAGCCGATCACCGACACCTTGGCGACATCGGTCGCGCTGTCGATGCGGGCGAAGCCGATCTTGGCCTTGGCGGCCGTGATGGTCTCCTTGGCGCGGGCGTAATCGGTGGCCGGCACCGTGAAGGTAAGGTCGGTGGTCTTGCCGTCTTCGGAGACGTTCTGGACGATCATGTCCACATTGATGTTGGCATCGGCCAGCGGCACGAAGATCGAGGCGGCGACGCCCGGCTTGTCCTCGATCTGGCGGACGGAAATCTGGGCCTCGTCCTTGGAAAAGGCGATTCCGGTGACGACGTGGCTTTCCATGATTTCCTCCTCGCTGCAGATCAGCGTGCCCGGCGGCGTGCCGTGCGGGTCGATATCTTCGGGTTTGTCAAAGCTGGAGCGGACGAAAATCGGCATGTTGTGGGTCATGCCGAGCTCGACGGAGCGGACCTGCAGCACTTTGGCGCCCTGCGAGGCCAGTTCCAGCATTTCCTCGAACGCCACCTTGTTCATGCGCTGCGCCTTCGGCACGACGCGCGGGTCGGTGGTGTAGACGCCGTCGACGTCCGTATAGATGTCACAGCGATCGGCCTTGATGGCAGCCGCGATCGCCACCGCCGAAGTGTCGGAGCCGCCGCGGCCCAGCGTGGTGACGCGGCCGGTGGTCTCGTGGATGCCCTGGAAGCCGGCAATCACGGCCACTTCCTTGCGCTCCTTGAAGCGCGTGATCAGCTTCTCGCCGTCGATCTCGTCGATCCGGGCCGAGGCGTGCGCGTCGGAGGTCTTGATCGGGATCTGCCAGCCCTGCCAGGAGCGGGCATCGATGCCGATGGTCTGCAGCGCGATCGCCAGCAGGCCGGCCGTCACCAGTTCGCCCGAGGCGACGATGGCGTCGTATTCGCGCGCGTCGTACATCGGCGACACTTCGGTACACCAGGCGACCAGTTCATTGGTCTTGCCCGACATCGCCGACACCACGACCGCGACCTCGTGACCGGCATCGACTTCGCGTTTGACGTGCTGCGCGACGTTGCGGATGCGATCGATATTGGCGACGGATGTACCGCCGAACTTCATGACGAGACGGCCCATGACGAGTGGTGCATTCCCTGGCGACAGTGGGTAAAGATACCGCACGCCTCAGGCATGCGGGTGAAAAGGCGCGTATACATAGCGGCGGGTCTGGGAGCAAGCAACCCGCGTCCGGACCGCCTTGATCGCCTCTCGACAACTCATTGGACGGCATATGGGACGCTATATCGACGATATCCTGCAGCCGGGCGAGAAGGTGCTGTATTCCAGCAACCTGCATTGGGTCGTCTACTGGAAGGGCATTCTCGGCTGGATCGTCGCCGCGGCCCTGTT
>SDZE01000058.1 GCA_004173095.1 Bradyrhizobiaceae bacterium | reverse complement strand
GCGGCGAATGCCTGCATCCAGACCTTCGGCGGCTTCGGTTTCGCCGAAGAATACGACGTCGAGCGCAAATTCCGCGAGACCCGGCTGTATCAGGTGGCACCGATCTCGACGAACTTGATCCTGTCGTTCGTGGCCGAGCACGTGCTCGGAATGCCGCGGTCGTATTGATCTTTCTTCCTTCACCTCTCCCCACCGGGGAGAGGTCGGACGGCGCAGCCGGCCGGGTGAGGGGGCGCCACGCACTGCTTCGCCAAGCCCCCTCACCCGCGCGCAAGAGCGCGCGACCTCTCCCCGGTGGGGAGAGGTGAAGAACAGCGTTCCGACTTCATTCCCGGAGAACATGCATGCTCCCGCTCAAAGGCCTCACCGTCGTCGCCGTCGAACAGGCCGTCGCCGCGCCCTATTGCAGTTCGCGCCTCGCTGATGCCGGCGCCCATGTGATCAAGATCGAGCGCCCCGAGGGCGATTTCGCCCGCGGCTATGACGCCGCAGCCAAAGGGCAGAGCAGCTATTTCGTCTGGCTCAATCGCGGCAAGGATTCTGCCGTCGTCGACCTCTCCACGCCGGACGGCCGCAAGCAACTCGAGGAACTGATCGCCACCGCCGATGTGCTGATCCAGAACCTCAAGCCCGGCTCCATGGACAAACTCGGTTTCACGCTGGAGCGCCTGCGCAAGGATTATCCGCGGCTGATCTGCGCCACCATCACCGGTTATGGCGATAGCGGACCCTATGCGCATCGCAAGGCCTATGATTTGCTGATCCAGGCAGAGAGCGGCCTCGCCTCCATCACCGGCGGCCCGGAAGGCCCGTCGCGGGTCGGCGTCTCCATCGTCGATGTCGCCACCGGCGCTGCGGCGCATGCAGCGATCCTCGAAGCGCTGATCGGTCGCGCAGTGTCCGGCGAAGGCGCCGACATCCGTATCTCGATGTTCGACGTGATGGCCGACTGGCTCACAGTGCCGCTGCTCAATGCCGAGAACGGCAAGGAGCCCAAGCGCATGGGCCTCGCGCATCCCTCCATCGCGCCCTATGCGCGTGCACAACCGCGACTACACCGACAAGGTGGTCGGCGATATCTTCGGCTCGCTCTCCCGCGAGGAATTGCTGAAGCGCCTCAGCGATTCCGACATCGCGTTCGCCGAGGTGAACACAATGGCGGACCTGTCGAAACATCCGCATCTGCGCCGCATCACTGTGGAGACGCCGAACGGCCCGGTTGCCTATCCAGCGCCCGGCGCGATTTGGATGGAAGCGGATCGCAGCTACGGCGCGGTGCCCGGTATCGGCCAGGTCCAGACGTAAGGGAGATCCAGATATGACCGACAAGCTCGACATCGATCATCTCAAGCAGTGGATCGGCCGCACCGACGAGCAGTCCGACACCATCACCGCGCAGCTCGTGAAGGGCCTGCGCGCCACGCTGTTTCTCGACATCGGCACGCCCGCCGCCGGCGATGCCGCGCCACTCACTACCCACTGGTGCCTGGCGCAGCCGGTGGCCGCGATGGACAAGCTCGGCCCCGATGGCCATCCCGCGCGCGGCGGATTCCTGCCGCCGGTGCCGCTGCCGCGCCGCATGTGGGCCGGCGGTGAAGTCCAGTTCATCGCGCCGCTGCAGGTCGGCGATGCGGTGACGCGGTCGTCGAAGATCCTCGACGTCAACATAAAGACGGGCTCAACCGGCACGCTGTGCTTCGTCAATGTCGAACACGTCATCACCACGCCGCGCGGTATCGCCATCCGCGAGCGTCAGGACATCGTTTATCGCGACATGCCGACCAGCATGACGCCGCCGGCCCCGGCCCCCAAGGACGTGCCGAGCGCACGGCATCAGGAGACGCATTTCGCCGATCCGGTGCTGCTGTTCCGCTACAGCGCGCTCACCTTCAACGGCCACCGCATCCATTACGACCGTGACTATGTCACCAAGGTCGAGTTCTATCCCGGCCTCGTCTTCCACGGCCCGCTGCAGGCCGCATTGCTGGTGGAATTCGCGGCGAAGCTCAAAGGCAAGGCGCCGGCAAAATTCGCCTATCGCGGCGTGTCGCCGCTGTTCGACGGTGCTGATTTCACCGTGAATGCGAACGACACCGCTGATGGGCTCGAGGTCTGGACCGCCAACGACAAAGGCGCCCCGACCATGAAGGCAACGGCGAGCTGGTAAATGCAGCGACGCGCCGACCTTGCCTCTCCCAGCATATTGCGCGGGGAGTGGTCGCCGCGCATCGCGGCGGATGAGGGGCGGCACTCCGACGGAGGTGCCAACTCGTTTCTCGGGTCCGCACGTTTCTCGACATCGCAATGTGCATGACGCTGGCCGTGTGCCACGCCGCTCACCCCAACCCTCTCTCCGCCTAGCGAAGCTTTGCTTCGCGGGAATGCGGGGAAAGGGAGCGACAGAGCGCCTTCGATGCAGATGCGCTACAGTCAGCGGATGGATGACAACATGCCAGACGAGACCCATATCGACGACACCCGCCTGCAGGCGTTTCTGTCCTTCTTCGCCGCCAAATATCGGCCCGCCGAAAAGCTGCTGTCCGATGCGCAGGCGCAGACGCGCGATGGATTGCGCGAGGCCGTCAGCGACTGCATGGACATGTCGCTGCAGTTCACGCCCATGGAGGTTGCGAAATTCGACAGCGAACTCCGGCTACACGATATTCCGTCATTGTCCGAACTGCGCCGGCGCTATTCGCAGCGCTATGCGCAGGTGCTCAAGCGCGGGCGGATCGAGGATGAGACGGAGTATTACCTGCTGCGCAACGTGCTGTTCGATGCAGGGGAGAACGCGGACGAGAAGCGCGAGCAGCTCGAGCAAATGATCGCGGTATACGAGAAGAAATAAGCGGTCGAACTCAGATGTCCCTCCCCCCAAGCACAGCGAAGCTGTGCAAGGTGGGGAGGGTGGCCGCGCGCAGCGCGGACGGTGGGGGCGCCCAACGTGACGTCATAGTTGGTGGATGCACCCCACCCGTCGCGATGCTCGCTGGACGCTCGCCGTCGCGCCACCCTCCCCACTGCGCGGCTCCGCCGCTCGAGGGAGGGATAAGCGAGCGCGTCCGCTCTTCCATCGTTTTGCTGCCGGTTGACTTGGCGCACTTTTCTGCCGTTGATGAGTCAACAATACACGGCAGCCAACTGCCCGCATCGTGAGGAAACCACCTTGGCCAGCGCCCCGAAAACCACCACCGTCAAAGACGCGACGCTGCATCTGATGCGCGGCCTCGGAATCGATCGTGTGTTCGGCAACCCCGGTTCCACCGAACTGCCGTTTCTATCCGACTGGCCCGATGACATCGACTATGTGCTCGGCTTGCAAGAGGCCACGGTGGTCGGCATGGCCGACGGCTACGCGCAGGCGACGCGCAATGCGAGCTTCGTCAATCTGCATTCCGCCGCCGGCGTCGGCCATGCGCTCGGCAATATCTACACCGCGCATCGCAACCAGACGCCGATGGTGATCACCGCCGGCCAGCAGGCGCGCAGCATCCTGCCGCTGCAGGCATTTCTCTATGCCGATCGCGCCTCGGAATTCCCGCGGCCTTACGTGAAATACAGCGTCGAGCCGGCCCGCGCCGCGGACGTGCCCGCCGCCATCGCGCGCGCCTATTACGTCGCGATGCAGCCACCATGCGGGCCGACTTTCGTGTCGGTGCCGATCGACGACTGGGCGCAGCCCGCGCAGCTCATCGAAGCGCGCCGGATCAGCCGCGAGATCGGGCCCGATCCGGAGGCGATCCGGCAGCTCGTTGCCGCGCTTGCCGCAAGCAAGAACCCCGCCCTCATCGTCGGCCCCGGCGTCGATCGCGCAGATTGCGTCGCGGCGATGGTCGCCGTTGCTGAGAAAACCAAGGCCGCGGTGTGGGTCAGTCCGTTTTCGGCGCGGTGCAGTTTTCCGGAACGGCATCCGCAATTCCACGGCTTCCTGCACGCCTCGCCGGCGCAGCTGTCCGATGCGCTGAAGGATTACGATCTCGTCGTCGTCATCGGCGCGCCGGTCTTCACCTTCCATGTCGAAGGCCATGCCGCGATCTTCGATGGCGACACCACGATCTTCCAGATCACCGACGATGCGGACTCCGCGGCCGTGGCGCCGATCGGCACCAGCATCATCGCCAGCATGGCGCCTGCGCTGGA
>SDZE01000596.1 GCA_004173095.1 Bradyrhizobiaceae bacterium | reverse complement strand
ATGGTTTTCAACGAGTGAAAACAGAAACGGCGGGGATGTAAATGGCCACGCCGTAAAGCATGGCGGACATGCGTTGGTCCTTCTCACCCGCAAGCGGGGAGAGGTGAAAAACGCCTCAGCGATAGCGCGCGATCGCCAGCGCGCTGACATCGAGATCCGGTGTCTTGCCGGAGATCTGGTCGGACACGACGCGCGCGGTGCCGCAGGCCATCGTCCAGCCCAGCGTACCGTGGCCCGTGTTGAGATGCAGATTACCGACCTTCGTCGGACCGACGATGGGCGGACCATCCGGCGTCATCGGACGCAGACCGCTCCAGAACGTCGATTGCGCGAGATCGCCCGCGGTCGGGAACAGATCCGTCAGCGATTTGTCGAGCGGCAGACGACGCGGCGCAGTCGGCTGCGGCGTATAGTTGCCGACCTCGGCCGTGCCGCCGACGCGGATGCGATCGCCCAGGCGCGTGATTGCCACCTTGTAGCTCTCGTCCATCACCGTGGATTCCGGAGCCACGCTTGCATCGGTGATCGGCACGGTGAGCGAATAGCCCTTCACCGGATAGACCGGCGCATCGATGCCGAGCGGACGCAGCAGCAGCGGCGAGAAACTGCCGAGGGCCATCACATAGTGATCCGCCGTGAACACGCCCGTGTCGGTCGTCACCTGCGCAACGCGACCACCGCTAACGTCCACCGCCTTGATCGTGGTCTCATAGATGAACTTGACGCCGAGACCGGCCGCAATCTTCTCAAGTGCCTGCGTGAACAGATGGCAGTCACCGGTCTCGTCGTCCGGCAGACGGAGCCCGCCGACAAACAGATCCTGCACGCCGGCGAGACCCGGCTCGTATTGCACGCAGCCAGCCTTATCGAGCACCTGATAGGGAACGCCATACTGCTTGAGGATCTCGATATCGCTGCCAGCACCATCGAGCTGCGACTGCTTGCGGAACAGCTGCAGCGTCCCCTGGCTGCGCTCATCGTAAGCAATGCCGGTGTCGGCGCGTAGCATACGCAGCAGGTCGCGGCTGTATTCGGCGATACCGACCATGCGCGACTTGTTGAGCGCGTAACGGGCGCTGGTGCAGTTGCGCAGCATCTGCAGCATCCAGCGCCATTGATGCGGATCGGCCTGCGGCCGCACCACCAGCGGGCCGTATTTGTCCATGATCCAGCCCAGCGCCTTTTTCGGCACGCCCGGTCCGGCCCATGGCGATGCGTAGCCCGGCGAGACTTCGCCGGCATTGCCAAAACTCGTCTCCAATGCCGGGCCGGGCTGACGGTCGATCACCGTGACCTCATGGCCGGCCTTGGCGAGATAGTAAGACGTGGTGACACCGATAACGCCGGCGCCGAGAACAAGAACCTTCATGATGCAATCATCCCAGCACGACCGCGCCAGCGCGTGTCGATCTCTTCAGCATAAATTCGTTCGTAGCGGCGGCCGAGCGATGTCAGCATCTCGTAGCCAATGGTGCCGGCTGCAGATGCGAGATCATCGACGGTCTGATGGCCGCCGATGATTTCCACTTGCGAACCGCGTGCCAACGCACCCTCGGGCAGCTCACTGCAATCGACGATCAGCGAGTCCATCGAGACCCGCCCCGCCACCGGCAGTCGTTTGCCGCGGAAATACACCGCGCCGTTGGCACCGAAGGCGCGCTGCAAGCCGTCGGCATAGCCGATCGCGACCGTCGCCAACCGCGTTGGCCGCGCGGTCTGCAGCGTCCAGCCATAGCCGACATGCGCGCCGGCCTCGACGTCACGAATCTGAATGACCTGTGCGGTGAGCCTGATCACCGGCAGCATCGGATTGACCTGGCCCGGCAATGGATTGATGCCGTATAGCGCGGCGCCGGGACGAACGAGGTCGTGGTGATAACTGTTGCCGATGAAAATGCCGGACGAATTCGCCAGCGATTTGCGGATGCCCGGGAAGCGCTGCGACAGCGCGGCGAATGTCTGGCGCTGATGCGCGTTGGCGGGATGCCGGGCCTCGTCGGCACAAGCCAGATGGCTCATGACCAACGCAACATCAATGCCGACGGGCGGCGCATCGACGAAATCAGCGACTTCACGCGGCGTCATCCCGAGCCGTGACATGCCGCTATCGACCTGCACCACCGCAGCCAGCCTTCGGCCGCGTTCGCGCGCCTCCAGCGACCACGCCTGCGCCTGCTCGAGCGAATTCAGAACCGGCACGAGACCAGCCGCGGCGCAATCGCCCTCGCCGCCGAGCGGCAGGCCGTTGAGCACATGGATGGTGACATCGCGCGGCAGATGGCGGCGCAGATCGAGCCCTTCATCGAGATGGGCGACGAAGAAGCTGCGGCAGCCAGCCTGATAGAGCGCAGGCGCCACCCGATCGGCTCCGAGCCCATAGGCATCGGCCTTGACCACGCCTGCACAGGTGACATTGGGCCCGACCTTGCCGGCGAGCAGACGATAATTCCGGCTGATCCCCGCGAGATCAATGGTGAGCACGGCGCCTGCGCGCTGCACACTCTCATTCACATCCACCCGCGCCAGCACGACCGCCACCTCCATTCGAGGACCAACGAGTCACTATCTCACTCCATTCGCGGCGCTTTACGGCGAATTGAGCCGCTGATACGATCAGCCGCGCCGGATTCCGGCGATTTCAATCGATTTATTGAAGAATTCGTGCATCCTGATGGCCGCCATGTCCGCCGACCTCGATTCCATCGACCGAAAGATCCTTCGCGAGATCGTGCAGGATGCGCGGATCAGCCAGATGGCTTTGGCTGAAAAGGTCGGCCTGTCGCCGACGGCATGCACGCGCCGGCTCGGCGCGCTGGAGAAAAAGGGCATCGTCCGCGGCTATGCCGCCGAGATCGATGCCGCCGAACTCGGCTACATGATGACGGTGCACGTCCACATCACCCTGGACAAGCAGAGCGAAGACGCCCTCTCGGCTTTCGAACGCGCCATCGCGCAGTGCCCGGATGTGGTGTCCTGCTATCTGATGTCCGGCAATGACGATTATCTCGTCCATGTGCAGGCGCGCGATATGCAGGATTACGAGCGCATCCACAAACAGCATTTGTCGCGCATGCCTGGCGTCTCGCGCCTGCATTCGAGCTTTGCGATGCGGAC
>SDZE01000126.1 GCA_004173095.1 Bradyrhizobiaceae bacterium | reverse complement strand
GCGCTTCCTGTCCTATCTGCCGTCGTCGGTCTATGAGCTGCCGCCGACGCTGCCCTGCAATGACGATCCCGAGCGCGCCGAGGCGATGCTGCTGAACGCAGTGCCGCGCGGCCGCAAGGAAGTCTACAAGATGCGGCCGATCATCGACGCGGTCGTCGATCGCGGCTCGTTTTTCGAGATGTCCGCGAATTTCGGCCGGCCGGTGATCACGGGCTTTGCGCGGCTCGAAGGGCGCGCGGTGGCGTTGCTGGCGAGCGATCCGTTTCACTACGGCGGGTCATGGACGTCCGATGCCTGCCAGAAGGTGATCCGCTTCGTCGATCTCGCCGAGACCTTCCATCTGCCCGTGGTCTATCTGATGGATTGCCCCGGTTTCATGGTCGGTCTCGAGGCCGAGAAGCAGGCCACGATCCGCTATGGCGTACGCGCGATGGCGGCGGTCAACCAGAGCACGGTGCCGTGGTGCACGGTCATTCTGCGCAATGCCTTCGGCGTCGCCGGCGTGGTGCATCAGCCGGCCAACCGCTACTCGATGCGCTATGCGTGGCCGTCGGCCTATTGGGGCTCGCTCCCACTGGAAGGCGGTATCGAGGCCGCCTATCGCGCCGAGATCGAAGCGGCCGATGATCCCAAAGCGAAGCTGGCGGGGATCGAGGAGCGGCTCAACAAACTGCGCTCGCCGTTCCGCTCCGCCGAGAAGTTCTGGGTGGAGGAGGTCATCAATACGCCTGGCCCGGCGCGGTTGCAGATGCGGCCGTGAGTGGAGAATGTAGGGTGGGCAAAGCGCAGCGTGACCACCAACCTTGCTACGTAAGATGGTGGGCACGCTGCGCTTTGCCCACCCTACAGCTTCACGCAGTCGCGGGTTTCTTGTCCGTCGTAATGGCCAGCACGATCACGGCGGCGACGATGCATAGAGCCCCCGCCGCAAAGAACGCCGGCAGGTAGCTGAGCAATACGGTGCGCGACAGGCCGGCGCCGAAGGCGGCCGCTGCTGCACCGAGCTGGTGCCCTGCAAATATCCAGCCGAACACCAGGCCGGCGCGCTCTGCGCCGAATGTCGCCGCGGTGAGCCGCACGGTCGGCGGCACCGTGGCGATCCAGTCGAGGCCGTAAAACATCGCGAACAATGACAGGCCGTAAAAGCTGAAATCCGTATAGGGCAGCGCCAGCAGCGACAGGCCGCGGAGGCCGTAATACCAGAACAGCAGATAGCGGTTGTTATAGCGATCCGACAGCCAGCCCGATGCGATGGTGCCGACAAAATCGAACACGCCCATGGCCGCCAGCAGGCCCGCAGCCTGCATTTCCGGGATACCGAAATCGAGACACATCGGGATCAGATGCACCTGAATCAAACCGTTGGTGCTGGCGCCGCAGATGAAGAAGGTGGCGAACAGAATCCAGAACACCCTTGTCTTGGCTGCATCGCGCAACGCGCCGAGCGCGGCGGCCATGATGGGCGCATGGCTCGGGGCGGGGGCAGGAAGCGGATCGGTGCCGGTGTCGCCGAACGGACGCAGATCGAGATCGCTCGGCCGGTCTCGCATCACCAACAACACGCCGATCGCGGCAATCGCGAGCATCACGCACATCAGCGCGAGCGCCCAGCGCCAGCCGACCTGTGCGGTGATGCCGGAGAGGATCGGCAAGAAAATCAGCTGGCCGGTTGCGGCGCTGGCGGTGAGGATACCGATCACCAGACCGCGCCGCGCCGCAAACCAGCGCGAGGCCACCGTTGCGCCGAGGACCAGCGCCGTCATCCCGGTGCCAACGCCGACGGCGAAGCCCCACAGCGCCACCAGCTGCCAGAGCTGGGTCATGCCGAGCGACAAGATGAGGCTCGCCACGATCACGGTCAGTGCCGTGAGCGTGACGTTGCGCAATCCGTAACGGTTCATCAGCGCCGCAGCAAACGGCGCCATCAGGCCGAACAACACGAAGCGGACCGACATCGCCGAGGAAATCTCGGCGGTGCTCCAGCCAAACTCCTTCTGCAACGGCACGATGAAGACGCCCGGTGCGCCGACCGCGGCGGCGCTGACCAGCGCCGTGACGAAGGTGACCGCGATCATCGCCCAGCCGTAATGAATGTTGCGTCTGGCAAGTTCAGTCGAGAGCCATCCGGAAATCATCGGCGTGTCCATGGGGGCATGAAAATGATGGTCATCATATGATGTGCCGCGGCAATTGCAAGGACCGCGACATTCTATCCCCGTGCGCACCGGCAACGCTGAGTGCAACGACGAAGCAATCCGTGATGTCATCAGCAGACGTCCGGATTGCTCCGCCGTGCTCGTTAGGGCGACCCGCTACCGCTTGCGGTTTATAAAGCCGGCCATCAGCCGCTGGGGCTCGCCGGTCCGATAGGCCTCGCCGAACACGCTGACGCTGAGATCCATGGATTCTTGCAGCGGCAGTTCTTCCCATCGTCGCAGCATCGCTTTTTGCGACCGGAGCGCCTCCGGGCCGCATGCGAGCAAGGCTTCCACCAGCTTTTCGACTTCGGCATCGAGCGCGCCTTCCGCGGCGACGGCATCGACCAGCCCCCAGTTCAACGCGGTGGGCGCATCGATGGTGGCGGCCGTCATGATCAGCCAGCGGGCGCGCCCCCAGCCGATCAGCCGCGGCAGCAAGGCGGCTTGAATCACCGAGGGAATGCCGACTTTGACCTCCGGCATGGCAAATTTTGCATCATGCGCGGCGACGCGAAAATCGCAGGCCGCGGCGAATTCCAGTCCGCCGCCGAGACTCCATCCGGGAATGCGTGCAATTACCGGGGCAGGGAAGTGCCGCGGCGCATCGCAGAGTGCACGCAGGCCTGAAATGAAGGTTTCGGCCGAGCGCTGGTCGAGGGTTGCCATCTCCTTGATATCCGCGCCGCCGATCATGCTCTTTTCGCTCTGGCCGGCAATGACCAGCACGCGGATGTCGCGATCGGCGGCCAGGGCCTCGATACCTTCGCGGACACGATTGATGATACCGGTACCGAGAATGTTGAGCGGCCCTGCATCGCAGATGGTCAGGCGAACGACGCCGCGCGAATCGCGGTCGATGCCGCAATGCGGGTTGAGCATGTGCATGGGAATTCCTCACCTTTGGCCGTTTCTTGCAGGCTCAGGTTCCGCGACGTTCAGTTAAAGTCAAGCGCAGCAAGCGGGACGCGTTGCGCAGGCTGCGCAGAGCTATTAATATGATTGGCATCATCTTTTTCGGCGGAATGGACCGGGAATGCGTTACTCGAAAGAACACAAGGCCGAGACCCACACCCGTATCGTCAAGAAAGCGTCGGTGCGGCTGCGGGAGCGCGGTGCCCATGGCATCGGTGTCGCCGACCTGATGAAGGAGGCCGGCCTTACGCATGGCGGTTTCTACGCGCATTTCGACTCCCGCGAGGCGCTGGTGGTCGAGGCGTTCGAATATGCGATGGATCGCTCCATCGCGCGCTGGCGGCAGCAGAGCACGGATACGCCGCCGGACGAGCGGCTGGCCAGTATCGTCAATGCCTACCTCTCGCCGCAGCATCGTGACAATCCCGGTCATGGCTGCGCGATGCCTGCGCTGGGCGCCGAGATCGCGCGCGAAGGTCCCAAGACCCGCCGGGCTTTCGCGGCCAAGCTCGACGACATGATCGGGATGCTGGCCGAGCAATTGCCCGGCGATCAGGATGTGGCCCGCAAACAGGCGATGGCCACATTGGCCACCCTGATGGGGACCATCCTGATGGCGCGTATCGCGGGCTCCGGCGAGATGTCCGACGAACTGCTCAGGGTCGGGCGCGATGCCGCACTGGCGCATGCAAAGCCGCAGTCGGCGATCCGGCGTGCAACTGCAAAAAA
>SDZE01000065.1 GCA_004173095.1 Bradyrhizobiaceae bacterium | reverse complement strand
AAAGGACGGCCTGACATCGCTGTTGAACTGTCCGACTTGCCGTGTCGGCATGCGGTTGACATGCCGCTGCCCCGAGGCGCGCGGCGTTTTGATCTCTTACGAATGTCCGAGCTGTTGCGAAACCGAAACGGTGATGGTTCTCCACACCACAGTATCGCCGGAATAAGGCGCAAGCCGCTTGTGGGCGATGCGGTTCAGACCCTGGCTTCGCCGATGTAGCTGCGGGCGGGGATCACTGGCTGGCACTTGCTATAGCTGATCTTGCCGTCGGTGTTCATTTTCAGAAGCGCGCGAACATTCCCGGATTTGGTGCGATAGAACAATTCGGTCATGTTGCCGTTCGGCGCGATATCGTCCAGTTCGAGAAACGGCTTCTTCAGGAAGCGCTCGGCCCAATAGGCGCGCACGGCATGCGAGCCTATGATCGTCATGCCAGAGCCACCGCAATTGCACTCGAGCGACGCATCTGCATCGTAAAGACTGATAATCGCCGCCAGATCGCTTGACCGATATGCATCGAACCAGTCAACCGCCAAGGCCATCGGGTCAAAGGACATATTCCTCACCTACATGCACAAGACAACGATTAGAATTATTCAAAGTAGGGTGCGAATGCAAGGGCGGCGCCTGGCGGTGCCTATGTGCAACGCAATGCCGAACGCATGGATGAATGCAAACGAGCAGCCGATCGGCACGGGGCCGGTCGACTGCTCGCTCTCCTGATGCCTTAGGCGGCCTGACGTATGGCTGCCGGCAGCGAACTCAATCCCAGTGACGATGACGGCGCTGCTTGATCACCACGACGCGGTCGCGATTGCGCCAGCCGCGATGCCAGCCACGATCGTGATCGCCGCGAAATTCGGCGCGATGTTCGCGGTAGTCGTGACCGTAACCACGGTGCATGCCGCGATCGTCGCCGACGCGAACGCTGATGCCTTGCGCGCCCGCGGTGGCGGGCAGGACAACGGCGGCGGCGATGACGGCTGTCAGTGCCAGAATGGTCTT
This sequence comes from Bradyrhizobiaceae bacterium, assembly GCA_004173095.1. GTDB lineage: Bacteria > Pseudomonadota > Alphaproteobacteria > Rhizobiales > Xanthobacteraceae > Tardiphaga. The sequence goes on along the minus strand of SDZE01000065.1, from coordinate 2,126 downwards.
TTTCATATGTAACTCCTGCTGCGTTGGAAGGTGGAATGAGAGTGGAGCCGATCCGACGGATGGATCGGGCCGTTCAAAAGAGTCCCGGCCGGCGATGTGAGATCCGGTCGGGACAGTTGCGATGGTATTGCGTGTGTAGTCGCGTTGTCGGTGAGCGCAGCGGCGTCCACCGACTGGATCAACCCTCGATGATGTAGACAATCTCGCGGGTCTGCGGACGCAGGATGATGTAGCGGCCATTGACGAGGATGAAGTCGTATCCGCTCCATTCCGGATAGATGGTCACCACGCGAGCCGGGAGCGGATGCACGTGCACCGTTGCCGGGATGGCAACGCCGACCGACACATTGAAGTTGACGTTGCGAACCTCTTCCACCTTCTCCTGGCGGATCGAGGTCGAGATCTGTGTCCGCTTCTCGGCCGGTGGCGCAGCAGTGGCGCTGGTCGCTGCGTTGCCGGTGGTCTTCGACTCCGTCGCGCCTGCCTTGGTATCGGCGGTGTTTTTCTTGGTATCGGCTGGAGCGGCAGTCGACTTTGCATTGCCGGGCTGCGATGTCGCGCCGGCCTTGGTGTCGCCAGTCTTGCTGTCACCGGTCTTGCTGTCGCTGGCGGCTTTCGTGTCGGTGCCGGCCTTGCGAGCGCCCGACTTGCTGTCATCGGCTTGCGTATCGGTCGCAGCCTTGGTGCCCTTGCTGTCCTGCGGAGCCTGGGTTGTCTGCGCTGAAGGCGAGGCGGGTTTTTCCTGTGCGCTCATGCCGGATTTTCCGGTCGGCGCCGCGGACTCGGACGCTGCGCCTCGGGGCGCGCTTGCTGCGGGAGCTTCGCCGCCGCGTGGTGCCGATGCCGCCGGAGCTTCGCCGCCTTTGGCGCCGCTTCCGCTCATGCCTGCCTGGGCAAAGGCAAATCCCGTCGTGGCCAGCAGCGCTGCAGCTGCAACAGTACCCAACAATCGCTTGTTCATCGTCGTCCCTCCTCGTGCACCGGACATTCGGTTGTGCGCTAGAACGGACCGCAGCGACTCGTGTTCCGGGGTTCGGGAAATAAATCGGGAAAAACATGCAATCGCGATACGTGAGGCCAGGAGAGCTTCGGTAGAATGAGTTTGCGAGCGTCGATAGCCCGGCGATGGAACAGAAGTCAGATCGGGAACTTGTGCTACCTGCCGCATTTCGCGACAACGGAGACTTCTCATGAAACGGTTTTTTGCCGCGACACTGGTCGCAGTCGGATTGACCATGACGGCCGCGTCGGCCAACGCCATGACGCCGGCGCGGCTCGGCGACGCGGCCACGATCGGCACCGACACGATCCAGGTGAAGGGCGGTCACGGTCATGGTCACGGCCACATGCGCGGTGGCGGGCGAGGGCATCACTACGGTTGGAATCGCGGCCGTGGACACCATTACGGCTGGTCGCGCGGCCGCCATCACCGCTGGTAAACCGGCCGTGGCGCGGTGCCTGGGTTCAGGCACCGCGCTTCAGGCGTTCGCTGTTGCCGTTGCGTTCGGACAATGCCTTCAACGCGACGGCGCGCTGGCGCAACGCGTTGCGTAGCGGTCCAACAGGCGTCTGGCGTGCTTCGCCGAGGCTCTGACGCGCTTCACAGCGCAGCACCAGCCTGTTGATCAAAGCGTCACGACTGCTGGACCTTGCTGTCTCGACATGTGCACGTATCGCGGTCTGTCGCACGGGAATCACATGGCGCGAGCTGAGTTTGATCAGGCCGGCGTCGTCGAACTGCAGAAACTCGCTGACGCGGCGAAATTGCTCATCGTAATAAATGAGCACCACGCTGTCGTCGCCCGGATAGATCTCGACGAGCTCAAAGGCGCTGCCGTCGACAGCACTGAATGTGTCTCTCCAGTACGCGCAGACCTCGTCGATGCCCAGCAGACGCATGTTCCGATAAGGCGGCAAAGCTGCCGGAACGAACACCTGGGTGTCGAGCGAATAGAAGTCGCGCATGTGCTGCCACGTATGGCTGCGACAGGCATCAAGCCAGTCGATCGCGCGGGCGACGATGTCGATTGCAGGCATGTCGTTTTCCCAACAGTTGAGTCCTCACGTGATGCGCTATCGAAATCACATGTGGTGCATGAAGGGGAAATGAACGCGACGTTTAGCAA
>SDZE01000513.1 GCA_004173095.1 Bradyrhizobiaceae bacterium | reverse complement strand
CCCACAGCGCCGCTTCGCGGCTTGGGGGAGGGAGACCACCGGCAGCAGCGCTCAGTCATCCGTGCGGATGCCTCTTCTTCTTCCCGCCCGCTTTCTTCCCGGTCGGCATCATCACCACGCGTCCATACTTCACGCCACGCTCGGCGATGATGTGATCCGCAAAATGCTGCACCTCGCTGCCAGCGCCGCGCAGCGCCGTCACTTCCATGCAGTTGTCGTCGTCGAGATGTACATGCAACGTCGCCAGCGAGAGATCGTGGTGATGATGATAGGTATCGACCAGCCGGCGCGAGAGGTCGCGCTGGGCATGGTCATAGACATAGACCAGCGCCGCCACGCAGTCGCCCGAGCTGCCTTGCTGTTGTGCCGTCTGCTGCATGCCGGCACGGGTGAGGTCGCGGATCGCCTCGGAGCGGTTCTGGTAGCCGCGCTCGGCAATCAGCGTGTCGAGCTGCTCCATCAGGTCATCGTCGAGCGTGATCGTAATCCGTTGCATCGATCCCCCAGAAAGTATGACGAACTTTTGACTTCATCATACTCGGCATGCCAGTGTGGTCTTGTTCAACGCAGCATAGACCGGCTCACGCACCAATGCATCGCTCTCTGCTTTCCGTGGCCGGCATGACTTTGGTCTCGTCGCTGGGGGCGCCGCATTCGTCGGTGGCGCAGCCGGCGACGGTGCTGATGCCCGTGGAGGTCGATGCGCCCAAGCCTCGAATCTCGTCCGCTCGGCAAAATCTCGCGGCCACCAAGGGGCGCCGCCCTGCGCCGCGCATGGCCGAGCCTGTTGCCACGATCACTGCAGGAAGCGCCAACTCCGGCGCCGCTGTCGCGCAGATTGCCGTCGGCGCCGCCAGCGAAAAGACCATCCGCGGTGCCGAGGTCAATGCGCGGCCGCTGTCGCGTCCGGCGGAAGCGCTCGAAGTCGCGCCGGGTCTGATCATCACCCAGCATTCCGGCGACGGCAAAGCCAATCAGTATTTTTTACGTGGCGTGAATCTCGATCATGGCACCGATCTGGCGATCAGCGTCGATGGCATGCCCGTGAATATGCGCAGCCATGGCCACGGCCAGGGCTATGCGGACATCAATTTCCTGATCCCGGAACTGATCAGCGTGGTCAATGTCCGCAAGGGTCCGTATTTCGCCGACGAAGGCGACTTCTCTTCGGTGGGTGCCATCCATGTCAGCCTGATCGACAGCGTCGCTCAAACGATGGCGTCGATCACGACAGGGAGCTTCGGCTACAACCGCGCGTTTGGCGTCACCTCCGGCAAAGCAGGAGATGGCAATCTGCTCGTGGCAGCCGAGGCCAATATCTACAACGGCCCGTGGGAAGAGCCCGACAAACTCAAGAAGCTGAATGCCATCGTCCGCTACAGCCAGGGCACGCCGGAGAGCGGCTTCTCATTGACCGGCATGGCTTACGCCAATCGCTGGAATTCCACCGATCAGGTGCCATTGCGTGCCATCACGTCCGGGCAGATCGGCCTCTATGGCGCGCTCGATCGCACCGATGGCGGCAATGCGGAGCGCTTCTCGATCTCCGGTCGCTACCGCGATAGCGACCGCGACGGCGCGACCAAGGTCGATTTCTACGCCATCAAGAGCAAGCTCAATCTCTGGAATAATTTTACGTTCTTCCTCAGCGATCCCGACAATGGCGATCAGTTTCACCAGCACGATGACCGTGTGCTGGGTGGCATCAATGCATCGCATACCTTCAAAGGCACAGTGGGCGGCTTTCGGACCGAGACCGAGATCGGCGTGCAGAGCCGCTACGACAATATCCGTGTCTCGCTCGGTACCAGCGTGCAGCGGCAATATCTGTCCACCACGCGCAGCGACCTGGTCAAGGAAGGCAGCGCCGGCATCTTCGTGCAGAACACGACATGGTGGACCGATTGGCTGCGCAGCAATGTCGGCTGGCGTGGCGACTATTACAATGCGAGCGTCAATTCACTGTTCAATGCCGCCAATTCCGGTACGGCGAACGCGACCATCGGCAGCCTCAAGGCAGGCCTCGTGTTCGGGCCATTCGCGAAGACCGAGTTGTTCGTCAATGCCGGCGAAGGCTTTCACAGCAACGACGCCCGCGGGGTGACCATCAAGGAGTCGCCCTCCGATGGTTCGCCGGTGGAGTCATCGCCGTTCCTGGTCAAGACACGCGGCGCCGAAGTGGGCCTGCGCACAAGGCTCATTCCCGGACTCACCAGCTCGATCGCTCTGTTCACGCTGGAGTCCGCTTCCGAGATTCTGTTCGTCGGCGATGCCGGCGACACCGAAGCCAGCCGCCCGAGCCGCCGGGTCGGTTTCGAATGGACCAACGACTATCGCCCGGTCTCCTGGCTGAGCCTGGAGGCCGATCTCGCCATGACCCGCGCGCGCTTTCGTGGCAGCAATGCCGATCAGGCTGCCGTCTATGCCGAGCTCGATGGCCATCCCGCTTCGCAGATCGGCAACGCGCCCGGCCACTACATTCCCGGCGCGCCCAACATGATCGCGTCGGCCGGCATTCGTCTCGGCGAGGCCAAAGGCTGGTTCGGCGCCTTGCGCTATCGCTATTTCGGGCCTCGGCCACTGACCGAGGATGCCGCCTTCATCTCGCCCGCCACCGGCCTGTTCAACGGCCAGATCGGCTATCGCTTCGACAATGGCTGGCGCATCCAGCTCGATGCGTTCAACATCCTCGACAGCAAATCCGACCAGATCACCTATGCCTATGGGTCGCTGCTGAAGACGGATTCCCTGTTCGCCGCCTGTTTCCCGACTGGTGGGGCGCCCACCGCACCGGCCGCCGTGTGCCAGACCGGCATCATGGATCGCATCCTGCATCCGGTCGAGCCGCTGGCGCTGCGCTTGACGGTGGCCGGCGCGTTCTAAGCGTGCCGCAGCGCAGCTTGCGCATTTCGGAGGCCCGGATCATCATTCCGCCAACGACAAGCAAATGGCGGGGAAACGATGTCCAATGTGTCACTCCTTGCATGCCTTCATCTTGCGGCAGTCGCCGTCGGGCTGGGAGCGATGATCCCATCGGCGCACGCAGCCAGCTTTGTCTATGTCGGCAATGCCGATAGCCAGGACATCAGTGTTCTCGAGCTCAAGCCGAACGGCGACATCACGCCCGTCGAGACCGTCGCCGT
>SDZE01000349.1 GCA_004173095.1 Bradyrhizobiaceae bacterium | reverse complement strand
ACGCCCTTGCGCACGGTTTCGTCGTTGAGGATCGAGTTGCGGAACGGAACGCCGCCGCCGCTCTGCAGCAGCCGCGCGCCCATCGCCTTGGACACGGCCCACTGGCAATAGAGATAAGCCGCTTCTTTCTTGGTCGATGTTTTCGCGATGCCGATGCCGTCGCCGTAAGTGGACGAGAACTGTCCCTTCGGCCCGGCCGGCACCAGCGTGTAGCCGATCTTGCCGACCACGCGCGATGCATTGGGGTCCTCGATCGGCGGCGCCCAGCCGACGCCGTCGATCCACATGGCGGCGCGCCCCTGGGTCAGCGACGCCATCGACTCCATCCAGTTGAACCCGGCAACGCCGGGCGGTGCCGTCTTGGTCAAGAGTCGCTGATACATCTTGGTGGCTTCGATGGCCTCGGGGCCATCGGTCAGGATGTTGCCCTTGGCGTCGAGAAATTCACCGCCATAGTTCAGGAAGAAGTTGGTCCACAGGGTCATGTTGGCGTTGCGCAAGCCGCGCCCGGTAAAGCCGTAGATGCCGTTGGCGGGATCGTTGAGCTTCTCGGCAGCGGCTGCCATTTCGTCCATGGTCTTGGGAACGGTGACGTTCTTCTTCGCGAACATCTCCTTGTTGTAGTAGAGGATGAAGTAATCCACCGACCACGGCAGCGAATGCATCGCGCCCTTGTCGTTCTGCGCGAACTGCAGACCGCCGGCCGAGAAATCCTCGACCTTGAGATCAGGCGCGGTCAGGGTCGGGTCCTTCATGAAGCCCGACAGATCGGCCAGCCAGCCGGCCTTCTCGAACTGCCGCTTCTGCACATGATAGCTGAGATGCACGACGTCGAAGGACGGCTTGCCGGAGGTCAGCTCGATGACGGCTTTCTGGCGCTGCTGCTGCTCCGGGATCAGTTCGGACTCGACCTTGATGCCAGTCAGTTCGGTGAATTCGGAGGCGTATTTCTGCAGCAGCTCGCCACGCGGCCCCTTGATCAAATTGGCTTCGATGGTGGTACCCGCATATTTCTTCCAGGCAGGATCGGCGAATGCGGGGGTGGCGGAGATGCCGAGCGATCCGAGCGCAGGTAAAGCGCTGGTGGCGAGCGCGCCCTTGAGCAGGGCACGACGAGACGGGCCGTGATGGGCCATGTGTAACCTCCCTCGAGCCGCCTTGACCGGCGGTGATTTTATGGTCGCCCGCCGTGGACCGGAGATGCGCCTGATGGGATGGTAGCACGATCGGGAGGGACGACAAGGTTGTACGACAAGTTTCCGCGCATTGTCGCAGGGGCGCGCGTCAGGCCGGTCGCACCATCTGCGAGGTCCTGATTAGATGAACACCTGCGGCTCAAGTTGGAAGCGCTCCGACAGCAGCTTGATTTGCCTCACATTCAGCGCCCGCTTACCGCGGAGAACTTCGGAGACGACACCCTGACTGCCGATTTCGGGCAGGTCGCTCTGGCTCAGGCCGTGCTGCTCCATTAGAAAACGCAGCATGTCGGGCGGGGTAACCGTTGCGGCCGGAAGATGCGTGCCCTCGTAGTCACCGATCAATTCGCCGAGCAATCCGACCAGCGACGCGAGTGGATGTTCCTCATCGCTGCCGCCAGCATCGAGAAGCGCATTCAACGCCGCCGTCGCAATCTTGTAATCGCGCTTCGTCTTGATCGGATGCAGCGGAATGCGTGCCGAGATCGCGCTGATATGTTGCGTGATGTCGTCGACATCTGCGCGGGTGAGCGTCAAGGCTTCCATGTATCATACTCCTTGTGCGTGAGCACGTGCCTGACATAGAGGCGCTGCTTGTCGAAGTGGATCGCAGTGATGATCCTGAACTTGTTGCCGCCAATGTCGAACAGATAAAAGTGACCCGCACGGTCGACGGTATTGAAGGTCGTTTTGAGGTCTGCAAAGCTTGTAAAGCTGCGGGACTCGATCAGTTTTCGCCAGGCTTGCAGCGGTATCGCCGAAGCGGGGTGCTTGGCAGAAAACAATATGAGTGCGCTGTTCGAGATCACTCTCATGAGCTTGTTTATCTCAATATGAGATATAAGGCAAGGGCCAGCTAGCCCCGCCGGTGGCTCGCGTTCACCGCGATGGCGGCGGCGGCGGTGCGGTTTTCGACGCCGAGTTTGGCGTAGATCTGCTCGAGATGCTTGTCGACGGTGCGCGGGCTGAGGCCGAGGATCTGCGCGATATCGCGGTTGCTCTTGCCCTTGCTGAGCCACGATAGCACTTCGCCCTCGCGGCCGGTGAGGCCGAGTTCGCGGCTGAATTCGGCAGGCACGGCGACGCTCTCTTTAGCAAGGCGCAGCAGGATCTCGTCGGGACCGGCTTTACCCATATATTGCAGGCGTAGCAGATCATTGTCAGGGAAGGGCGCCGACGGGACCGGCTTGCCGCCGGGCTTCTGCATGTGATCGAGCCACTGCAGCATCGGTGCCGGTAGCACCATCGCTTCATCGGCGACCCCGACGAGATGATCGTTCAGCAGTTTCTGCGCCTGCGGTGTGGCCCATAGCACGGTGCCCTGCTGATTGACGGCGAGCAGGAAGCGGCCGGAGACGTCGAGGGCGGCGCGCGCGCTCTGGGTCAGGCGGGCATTGGCGAGATGGACGCGGATTCGCGCCAGCATCTCCGCGATGACGATCGGCTTTGTGACGTAATCAACGCCGCCAGCCTCCAGCCCGCGCACGATATGCGCCGTCTCCGACAATCCGGTCATGAAGATCACGGGGACATCGACCAGTCCGGCGTCGCGCTTGAGGCGGCGGCAGGTCTCGAATCCGTCGATGCCGGGCATCACGGCGTCGAGCAGCACGATGTCCGGCGTGATCTGCTCAACGATGCGCATCGCCGAGGCGCCGTCCATCGCCACCATCACGGTCATGCCCGCGCCATCCAGCGCATCGGTCAGCAGCCGCAGCGTTTCCGGAGAATCGTCCACCACCAGTGCGACGTCGCGCTTCTTCGGATCAGGAGTCATGCGTCTGCATCTTTTTCAGTGTGGCCATGTACCGATCGAGGTCGAAGCGATCGATCAGCATGCGCATCTGCGCGACGAAGGCTGCGTGTTCGGGATGGCTGGCGCCGATCTCGGTGAGCTTGAGCTGGATGGCGCGGATATGGCCCATCTCGCCGAGATTGATCAGTTCGTC
>SDZE01000405.1 GCA_004173095.1 Bradyrhizobiaceae bacterium | reverse complement strand
GCGAAGGCGGCTTGAGTAAACGCTGATTGCTCAGTCCCTCATGGTGAGGAGCGCGCATCTCGCGCGCGTCTCGAACCAGGAGTTGGTGAAGCACCGCGCTTGCCGCCATCCTTCGAGACGCCGCTTCGCGGCTCCTCAGGATGAGGGCTTACAGCCTCCGTAACGCCACGTTCTCGATCACGTGGTCGGCGCCTTTCTTCAGGATCAACGTCGCCCGCGGCCGCGTCGGCAAAATATTATCTTCGAGATTGGCGAGGTTGGTCCGTTCCCAGATCGCCAGCGCCGTTGCGGTCGCTTCTTCGTCGGACAGCAGCGCGTAGCGATTGAAATAGGATCGCTTGTCGTGGAACGCGGTGTCGCGCAGCGCCAGGAAGCGCTTCACATACCATTCGCGGAGCGCCGGCTCATCGGCGTCAATATAAACCGAGAAGTCGAAGAAGTCGGACACCACCGGCACCGCCTTGCCGTCGCGCGGTAGCCGGCCTGCCTGCAGCACGTTCACGCCTTCGACGATCAGGATGTCGGGCTGGTCGATCTCGACGAACTTGCCCGGCACGATGTCGTAGGTCAGATGCGAGTAGACGGGGGCGCGGACATTGGTGCGGCCGGCTTTGATGTCGCTGAGAAACTGCAGCAGCAATGGCAGGTCATAGCTCTCCGGAAAGCCCTTTTTCTGCATGATGCCGTTGCGCTCGAGCACCGCATTCGGAAACAGGAAGCCGTCGGTCGTGATCAGATCGACCTTCGGCTTCGGCGACCAGCGCGCCAGCAGCGCCTGCAACACGCGGGCCGTGGTGGATTTGCCGACCGCCACCGAGCCGGCAACGCCGATGATATAGGGCATCTTGCGATCCTCGATGCCGAGGAACTTGCGCTGCGCCACATAGAGACGCTGATGCGCGCCGACATACATCGACAGCAGACGCGACAGCGGCAGATAGATTTCCTCGACCTCGCGCAGATCGAGGCGATCATGCATCGAGCGCAGCGCCGCGATTTCATCGGCGTTCAGTGCCATCGGCATGTCGTCGCGCAACTTCGCCCACTTGGCGCGGGGATAGTTGCGATATGGATCGTATTTCTGCTCGGGTGCCCGCGTGTCCATCAGAGTGTCCCGTCTATGAAGCCAGCGACCTGGTCGGTCTGCTTCGTCAGTCGCTTTTGCGCGACGCTTTTTCTTGTAGTCCCGATTGTTGCGTGCGTGCGCCGAGCGCCGCCTCAACGTCCTGAAGCGTGATACCGCGCGACTTCAGCAACACCAGCAGATGAAACAGCACGTCGGCGCTTTCATTGATGAGATCGGTGCGGTCGTCATCGACAGCAGCGATAACGGCCTCGACGGCCTCCTCACCAAATTTCTTCGCGCAATGCACGGCGCCTTTGTCGAGCAGCTTCTTCGTATAGGAGGTTTCACCATCGGCCGCCGCGGCGCGGGCATCGATGGTGGCGGCGAGATCGTGAAGCGTGAAGGGCATCTGTTGACCTCGTTATGGATCGAGCCGCATCGGCAGCCCGGCGCGCGTCATGTGATCCTTGGCCTGGCGGATGGTAAATTCACCGAAGTGAAAAATCGAGGCGGCCAGCACCGCGGTGGCGTGACCGGACCTGATACCGTCGACCAGGTGATCGAGGTTACCGACGCCACCCGAGGCGATCACCGGCACCGCGACGCTGTCGGCAATGGCGCGGGTCAGCTCGATGTCGAATCCGGTGCGGGTGCCGTCGCGGTCCATCGAGGTCAGCAGGATTTCACCGGCGCCAAGCGAGACCACCTCCTGGGCGAATTCGATGGCATCGATCCCGGTCGATTTGCGGCCGCCATGGGTGAAGATTTCCCAACGCGAGCCGGCGCGCTTGGCGTCGATGGCGACAACGATGCACTGGTCGCCGAATTTTTCCGCGGCTTCCTTGACGAACAGCTTGTTGGCCACCGCCGCCGAGTTGATCGACACCTTGTCGGCGCCCGCGCGCAGCAGCGCCTTGATATCATCGACGGTGCGAACACCACCGCCGACCGTCAGCGGCATGAAGCAGGCTTCCGCCGTGCGGCGGACCACATCCATCATGGTGCCGCGGTTTTCATGGGTCGCGTTGATGTCGAGAAACGTCAGCTCGTCCGCACCGGCAGCGTCATAGGCAATGGCGGCTTCGACGGGATCGCCGGCGTCACGCAGATCGACGAAATTGACGCCCTTGACGACGCGGCCGTCCTTGACGTCGAGGCAGGGAATGACGCGGACCTTGAACATGGTTTTGTCCTATGCGGCCTTGATCAGAGCGAGCGCTTCCGCGGGATCGATGCGGCCATCATATAATGCACGGCCGGAAATGGCGCCTTCGAGCTTCGATGCGCGCGGTTCGAGCATCGCCTTGATGTCGTCGATCGAGGCGAGACCGCCGGACGCGATCACCGGGATCGAAATCGCATCGGCGAGCGCGATGGTCGCATCCCAGTTGATGCCCTTGAGCAGACCATCCCGCGCAATGTCGGTGAAGATGATCGCGGCGACGCCGGCATCCTCGAACCGCTGCGCGATCTCCAGTGCGGTGACGGTGGAGGTCTCCGCCCAGCCTTCCACCGCGACATTGCCGTCGCGCGCATCGAGGCCGACGGCGACGCGACCTGGAAATTTTCGCGCCGCTTCCTTCACCAGCGCGGGATCGCGCACCGCTGCCGTGCCGATGATGACGCGGGTGATGCCTTTCGACAGCCAGGCTTCGATGGTCGCGAGATCGCGGATGCCGCCGCCGAGCTGCACCGGAAATTTCACCCGCGTCAGCATCGCTTCGACCGCCTGCGCGTTCACCGGCTTGCCGGCAAACGCACCGTCGAGATCGACGACATGGAGATATTCGAATCCCTGATCCTCGAACGATTTCGCCTGTGCGGCGGGATCGAGGTTGAACACGGTGGCGCGCGCCATGTCGCCTTGTTCGAGGCGAACGCACTGGCCGTTTTTGAGGTCGATGGCGGGAAAGAGGATCATGATCGGGTCTTTTGGGTACTAGAAATGCTGTAGCTCCCTCTCCCGCACTTGCGGGGGAGGGCCGGGGTGGGGGAGCCCCAAGCGAGAGAGCCGCGTGTGTGGCTGCCACCACCCCGGCCCTCCCCCGTAAGAACGGGAGAGGGGGCACAACCGCCTGTGTTGAAT
>SDZE01000193.1 GCA_004173095.1 Bradyrhizobiaceae bacterium | reverse complement strand
TGCGCATTCGTGCTGATGCTGCTGGCCGACATGCTGGTGCTGTTCGTGCCGGGATCACCGCTGTGGATCGGCTTCGCCACCGCCTTCGCCGCCCGCAACGCGGCGCTGTACTTCACGCGCTGGTATCCGCAATATCGACGCGCGAAATATGCCCCCCAGCACACTGCGTCGCACAAGTCCTGATGGCCATCGACAGCACCTCACCGACGGGAGATCGCAATGAAGGATGTGTTCGCCAAACTCGGCCAGGATTTCTTCTCCACCATCCTCTTCCTGGTGCTCTATCTGATCACCGGCAATGTCATGCTGGCCACCTGCGTCGCCATCGCCGGCGCCGTCGCGCAATTCATCCGCGCACGCATGAAGGGCGAACGACTCGATCTGATGACCTATGCCAGCCTGGCACTGGTGGTGGTGCTCGGCGGCGCGACGCTGCTCACCAACGATCCGCGCTTCGTGCTGGCGAAACCCAGCATCGGCCATTTCGCGATCGGGGCCATCATGCTGCGCCGAGGCTGGATGCTTCGCTATATGCCCGCGATCGTCAGCGAGACCATTCCGGAATATGTCACCTTGGCCGGCTATGCCTGGGCCGCCTTGATGTTCGCGCTCGGCGCCGGCACCATCGGTGTGGCGCTCAGCGGCGACATGAAACTATGGACGTTCTATGTGACGGTGGTGCTGATCGGCGCCAAGATCGCCGCCTTCGCCATTCAATACGTCGCCTTCCGCCTGCTGGTGGGACGACGCCTGCGTGCCGCCGGGGCGACACCGCAACGGTCTTAGAGATAGTGATAGAACATCACGCCGTTAATTGCGCTCGCTGCAGCCAGCAGCGCCACCACGGTGACATTCATTTTCAAAGCATCGATCATGCAGCGCCTCGAATCCCGGCTCGCTTTCGAGCGCTATTGAAACAGGACTCCATGAGTCGTCACCGCTTTTCTTTTTCATGCACAGGCTTGCGAGTCCGGGCAGAATCGAGTCCGGCGCCATTACGCGCTCGGCTCCAGACGCGATGAGCGTTAGGCCCGCATCGACGGATGCTTGGCGAACCAAAATTTGGCGCTTGCCAACAACTCGTCTTTAAGTTGTACTGCGCTGGTCTGCTTAGGGGCTATTCCGCGATGAATTACTTTCATATCGCTTATCGTCTGGCGGATCGCGCACCTTGGGTTGCAGCGACGACGGGCGTAGCTCTTTGCTCATTCATCCTTGCATCTCGGGCGGCCGACACGCCGCGGCTGATTGCGCCGGAAAGAATCGATTGGTCGGTCCAGTCTATTTTCCAGAAGGATGATCGCGACGATAAATTCAAAGATCAGCCCCGCATGAATTTGAGCGGAGCGGCCTGTGCAGAAACGACACCAAAATTCAAGGCCTGCCTGATTGCCAATGACGAGAAACGCTACGCGCAATTTTTCTCCATCGCCGGCAAGATGCTTTCGCCCGGAGCTCTGATCCGGATGTCGGATGCCGACAATGATCCGGACGCGGAGGGCGTGGCCTATGCGAAAGGCTACTTCTATGTGACCGGCTCGCACGGACGATCACGGCACAGCGACAAGGCAAACGAAACCAGCTACGCGGTTTTTCGCATTCCGGTCGATCCGGAGACGGGATTGCCGAAATACAAATTCACCGACAAGAAGAAAGCTCCGGAGATCGACGTCTCCGATCGCCTTCGCGAGGTTCTGCCGAACCATCCGCTCCTCAAAACTGCATATGACAAGCCTCTCAAACAAGGCGGCCTCAACATCGAAGGCATTGCCGTGAGAAACGGTCGGATGCATTTTGGGCTGCGGGCGCCGTCCAATGCCCGCTCTGCCTACATCGTCAGCGTCGATGCCGCCGCGGCATTTACGAAAGCCGACGAACTCAAGAGCAAGGTCACAGCCGTCGAGCTCGGCGACAATACCGGTATCCGTGACATCGCAGCCATTGAAGACGGCATCCTGATCCTGGCCGGTCCGACGCAGGAGGAAACGGTGCCCTATACGATCTGGCACTGGAGCGAGGCCGGCGACAGTCTGAAGCCGCTGGCGACGCTCGATCTCAAAGGCGTCGATCCGAGTGCAAAAGCCGAAATCCTGTTACCGCTCGACGTCAGCGCAGCCAGCATACGCGTGCTCGTGATGTTCGACGGCCTGGAAAATGGTGGCCCGCGATCGTTCGACATCAAGCGGTAGTTGCTTCAACGATCCCGATCTGTTTGGACCGGAGCATGTCATGAAAATCTGCATCGATCCCGGCCATGGAATGAGCAATCGGCGGACCGGCATCTTCGACCCCGGATGCACACATGTGGAAGACGGATTCACGTTCCGGGAAGCCGATATCGTTCTCAAATATGGATTGACATTGAAAGACGTGTTGCGGGCCCGCGGCATCGAGGTGTTTATGACACGGGACGATGACACGGATCACGCTCCTGTCGGAAAGCGTGCAACGAACGCCTTGAATGCAGGTTGCCAGCAGTTCATCTCGATCCATGTCAACGACGCCGACAGCGACAGCGCCAATGGCTTCGAGGTTTTGTATGGCGCGACCAAACAAAAGCCATTCGCAACGACAATGCAGGAAGCCTTACTGCCTATCCTTCAATTGAAAGACCGCAATACCGTACTTCGCACGGATTTGGCGGTCCTTAAATTCACGGGGCCGGCGCTACTCATTGAGCTTGGCTTCATCGCATTCGACAAAGATCGTGAAACGATGCTTAATCCGCAGATACGCGAGCGTGTCTGCAAGACCATAGCCGACGTCCTGCAAGCCTAAAACAGCTCCGCCGCCTTCACGACGGCAGATGAAGTCAGATCCCCGCACCGCGGTCAGAACCAGATCTGCATCGGCAATCCGCAGGCATCTCGGATCGCATCACCGTCGGGCAGACGGCCGGCAGGCTCGGATGCCGCAAGTGCGACAGCGCAGGCGTCGAGGACATCGTCGCGTTTGGCGCCGGTGCCGCGACGGTGGGTGGAGAGCCAGTCATCGAGGTCGGCGAAGCCGTTGTCGAGAAGCAACCGACGTCGCAGCGCGAGCCCCTGCTCCGTATGTTTCGACGGCAGCGGCGTGCCGGCATTCAGCCGCAGGAAGACGAGCTCAGGATGGGCTTCGCGGAGATCGAGGTGTCGGTGCGTTCGCGCAAAGGCGTC
>SDZE01000594.1 GCA_004173095.1 Bradyrhizobiaceae bacterium | reverse complement strand
AACATCGGGATGGCCGCACCCGAGGTGACGCCGGTCAACGAGGTCCGCCACACGCTCGGCACTTTGTATTCGCCGAGCGGGATGTAGATCACCTTATCGTAGATTTCCTTCTGCACCTCCGCGGCGAGCTTCTTCTGCTCGTCCGCGCTGGTCGCACGCGCATATTTGTCGCGCAGCTCTTCCAGCCTGGCGTCTTCGGTCCAACCGAACCAGCCGCCATTGGTCTTGCCGCGACCGGATGTCGAGACGTTGGCCACCGGATTCAGAATGTCCGCACCGACCCAGTTGGTGAAGAACATGTTCCAGCCGCCTTCCTTGACGGGTTTCTGGCTGGCGCGACGCGTGACGACGGTCTGCCAGTCGGTGGCCTGCACTTCGACCTTGAAGCCCGCATCGCGCAACTGCTGCGCAGCGACGATCGGCTGCGCCTTCAGCGTCGTGACGTCCGTCGGTGCCATGATCGCGACGGGCGTGCCATCATAACCGGATTCCGCGAGCGCCTTCTTCGCAGCTTCCAGGCCGCTGCCCTTGACCAGCGTCTCGGACCCGACATCGGTCGCATTCGGCGTATCGCAGCCGAACACTGCGCCGCAGACCTTGTAGTATTTGGCATCGCCGACCAGCGCGTCGAGCACCGGCTTCTGGCTCAGGGCGAGGAACGCTGCGCGGCGCACCTTGGGGTTATCGAAGGGCGGGTTGAGGAAGTTCATGCGGCCCAGCGTCTGGAAGCCCAGCGTGTTGAGCACCTCGACCTTCAGTTCCGGATCCTTCGACAGGATCGGCAGCAGATCGAACGGCGCGTTCTCCATGAAATCGATGTCGCCCGACTGCAGCGCATTCACCGCGGTCTGCGCGTCGGGCATGGTGATCCATTCGACGCGATCGACCTTCACCACCTTGCCGCCGGCCTGCCAGTCAATCGGCTCTGAGCGCGGCTTGTACTCTTTGAACTTCTCGTAGACGACCTTCACGCCCGGCTGGAATTCCGACTGCACGAACTTGAATGGGCCGGAACCGATCTGCTCGGGAATCGACTTGTCTGTCGGCGTGTCGGCGAGGCGCTTCGGCATCATGAACGGCACGGCCGAGGACGGCTTGCCGATCGATTCCAGCACCAGCCCGTAGGGTTCCTTCAAGGTCAGCACGATGGTCTTGGCGTCGGGCGCCTCGATGCTCTTGGTGAAATCCATGAGCTTCTGGCCCATGCCGTCGCGCGCGCCCCAACGCTTCAGCGAGGCGACACAGTCTTCCGCGGTCACCGGCTTGCCGTCGTGCCACATCAGGCCGTCGCGCAGCGTAAATGTATAGACAAGCTTGTCGTCGGAGACTTTCCAGTCGGCCATCTGCGGCTTGATCTCGTATTTCGAGTTCATGCCGAGCAGCGTGTCATAGACCATATAACCGTGGTCGCGGGTGATATAGGCGGTCGTGATGATCGGATCGATCACGCGCAGATCCGAATGCATCACCGCAGTGATGGTCTTGCCAGCCGCATCGGCGGGCGACGACATCATCGGCAGCGCGAGAGTCGCCGCAAGCGCGAGTCCCGGCAGCGTCAACTTGGAAAAGGCTGCAGAGTGCTGCCAACGTGACATGATAGACATTCGATCTCTCCTGACTGGATAATGATCATCGACCGATGATTGCTTATGCAACGCGATCTATTTTTAAGCGACCTGCATATTGTCTTTATCGTTTAGACTTCAAAGACTTGCATCAAGCTCGATGCGCGTCAATCGAGAATTGGTCGGGTGTTGGATACGTCGCAGCATGCGGTGGAATGTGCAGCGCGTACGAAAAGAAAACATTGAGCGACTACCCTCGAAGATCAAGCAGCAGGATTGGTCACGAAACGTGTGGCGCCGTCTTTTCCCTCCCCATTCGCTTCGCCACAGGGAGGGAAAAGATCTCCGCACTTCAAACTCAAGAAAAAACGCCGGCCTGATCACCCAGGCCGGCGTTCTGTTACGTCACACGGACGACAGGAGCGAAGCGGGTCAGTCCTTCTTCTCGATGTTCCAGAACATCGGAATAGCAGCGCCCTTCGTCACACCGGTCAGCGAGGTCCGCCAGATGCTTGGCACCTTGTATTCGCCGAGCGGGATGTAGATTACCTTGTCGTAGATTTCCTTCTGCACCTCGGCAGCGAGCTTCTTCTGCTCGTCCGGCGTGACTGCGCGCGCATATTTGTCACGCAATTCTTCCAGCTTGGCGTCTTCGCTCCAGCCGAACCAACCGCCATTGCTCTTGCCGCGGCCGGAGGTCGCGACATTGCTGATGGGATTGAGAACGTCGGCGCCCACCCAGTTGGAGAAGAACATGTTCCAGCCGCCCTCCTTCACGGGCTTCTGGCTAGAGCGACGGCTGACGACGGTCTGCCAGTCGGTGGCCTGAACCTCGACTTTGAAACCAGCATCGCGAAGTTGCTGCGCGGCGACGACCGGCTGCACCTTCAACGTGGTGACATCGGTCGGGGCCATGATGACCACCGGCGTGCCGTCATAGCCAGCTTCGGCGAGCAGCTTCTTGGCTTCGGCAACACCATTGCCCTTCACCAGACTTTCCGAGCCAACATCGCTCGCATTGGGCGTATCGCAACCAAACACCGCGCCGCAGACCTTGAAATACTGGGGATCGCCGACCAACGCATCGAGCACCGGCCTCTGGCTCAGCGCCAGAAAAGCGGCACGACGAATCTTCGGATTGTCGAAGGGCGGGTTGAGGAAATTCATGCGACCGAAAGTCTGGAAGCCCAGCGGATTGAGCACCTCGATCTTCAGTTCCGGATCCTTGGCCAGGATCGGCAGCAGATCGTAGGGACCGTTCTCCATGAAATCGATGTCGCCGGACTGCAGCGCATTCACCGCGGTCTGTGCGTCGGGCATGGTGATCCATTCGACGCGATCGACCTTCACCACCTTGCCGCCGGCCTGCCAGTCGGTCGGCTCGGAGCGCGGCTTGTACTCCTTGAACTTGTCGTAAACTGCCTTCACACCCGGCTGGAATTCCGACTGCACGAACTTGAATGGGCCGGAACCGATCTGCTCGGGAATCGACTTGTCTGTCGGCGTGTCAGCGAGGCGCTTCGGCATCATGAACGGCACGGCCGATGACGGCTTGCCGATCGATTCCAGCACCAGACCGTAGGGTTCCTTCAATGTCAGCACGATGGTCTTGGCGTCGGGCGCCTCGATGCTCTTGGTGAAGTCCATGAGCTTCTGCCCCATGCCGTCGCGGGCGCCCCAACGCTTCAGCGAAGCGACGCAATCTTCCGCGGTGACGGGCTGGCCGTCGTGCCAGAGCAGACCGTCGCGCAAGGTAAATGTATAGACAAGCTTGTCGTCGGAAATCTTCCAGTCGGCCATCTGCGGCTTGACCTCGTATTTCGAGTTCATGCCGAGCAGCGTGTCGTAGACCATATAGCCGTGGTCGCGGGTGATATAAGCGGTCGTGATGATCGGATCGAGCACGCGCAAATCGGAATGCATCACGGCGGTGATGGTCTTGCCGGCAGCGTGCGCGGGCGACGAAGGCATCGGCAGTGCGAGGGCGACGGCCACTGCCAGACCCGGCAGCGCAAATTTCGTGACGGCCGCGGAACGCTGCCGACGTATCATATCAAACACTCAAGCTCTCCTGACTGGAATCTCATCATCGATCGATGATCGATTGTGCAGCGCGATAGAATTTTAGGCTGCTTCGTCTATTGCCTTTATTATTTAGGCATCAAAGACTTGCATCAAGCGCGGCACGGGTCAATCGTGAATTCGATGCGCTTCATCGACTCGTTCGCAACAGCACGTTCGACAAACCTGTTCGCAATGAATTCGGCTATGCACATCGTTAATTTGCAAAGGCAATCGCGCTGCTGCTAAGTCGACCGTGAGCGCGCGACGTCACCAGCCGATGATCACATGATGTCTCACACCATCATGGACGACGGAAATTCTCACCGAAGAGGAATGACTTAATGAATCCCGCCGAACTTCCCTTCGATCTCGAAGGCATGTTGAAGGGCCTGCGAGTCTGGGTCGAATGCGAAAGCCCCACCTGGGATGCGAACGCCGTCAACAGCATGCTCGATCTCGCCGCACGCGACATGCAGATCATGGGTGCGACCATCGATCGCATCGCGGGACGTCAGGGCTTCGGCGGCTGTATCCGCGCCCGTTTTCCACATCCGAAATTCGGCGAGCCCGGCATTCTCATCGCGGGCCACATGGACACCGTGCATCCGGTCGGCACCATCGAGAAGCTGCAATGGCGACGCGACGGCGAGCGCTGCTACGGCCCCGCAATCTGCGACATGAAGGGCGGCAATTATCTGTCGGTCGAAGCGATCCGCCAACTCATGCGCATCTCCTACACCACCCCGCTGCCGATCACCGTTCTGTTCACGCCGGATGAAGAGGTCGGAACCCCCTCCACCCGCGACATCATCGAAGCCGAAGCCGCCCGCAACAAATATGTGCTGGTGCCGGAACCCGGCAGCACCAATAACGGCGTCACTTCCGGCCGCTACGCCATCGCCCGCTTCAATCTGGAAACCATCGGCCGCCCCAGCCATTCCGGCGCCACGCTATCCAACGGTCGCTCGGCGATCCGCGAGATGGCCAAGAAGATCGTGCAGATCGACGAGATGACCGGACCTGACTGCACCTTCAGTGTCGGCATCGTGCATGGCGGACAATGGGTCAACTGCGTGGCTTCGTCCTGCACCGGCGAAGCGCTCAGCATGGCGAAACGGCAGGAGGATCTCGACAAGGGCGTCGAGCGTATGCTGGCGCTGGCGGGCACCGAGAACGACGTGCAGTTCAAGGTCAGCCGCGGTGTCACCCGCCCGGTCTGGGAACCCTCCGCAGCCACCTTGGCGCTGTTCGAGAAAGCCAAGGCGATCAATGCAGGTCTTGGTCTGCCCGAACTGACCCATGGCAGCAAGGGCGGCGGTTCCGACGGCAATTTTACCGGCGCCATGGGCATTCCCACGCTTGATGGACTCGGCGTTCACGGCGCCGACATGCACACGCTCAACGAGTACATCATCGCACAAAGCCTGGTCGATCGTGGGCGCCTGATGGCAGGATTGCTGGCGACGCTGGATTGATGCAGCGCTGCAACGATGCTCTGAGGTGATGCAAGGCCGACAAAAGACGTGGATGCCGGGACAAAGCCCGGCCATGACGGCGTTTTCGATGTACGCCGTCGTCATGCCCGGCCTTGTGCCGGGCATCCACGCCTTGTAACGCGCAAGATGGTCATGGCCGGTCGGTTCCGGCCACGACCGCGGTCATTGGCCGGAACAAATGCGGGCAATGACGGTGTCGGATGGCACGGGTCTTGCTCGATGGAATGCAGTGAATTTCGGGTTGATGCGCTCAGCGGCTGGATGGACAAGATCAATTGCTGTGCGCCTGTGACGTTTCCGGTTGACCGATACGGTCCAGTTACGTTCGATCAACACGACCAATAGGACAACGTTATGCTCGGATACCTCATTCGCCGAATTCTGGCGGCCATTCCCGTGATGGGCGTGGTGGCACTGTTCGTGTTCCTGCTGCTGCGCCTGACGCCCGGCGATCCCGCCGCGATCATCGCCGGCGACAATGCGACGCCCGAAACCCTCGACCGCATCCGCACACAACTCGGCCTGAACGAGCCGCTCTATATTCAGTTCGTGACCTGGATCGGACGCCTGCTGCATGGCGATCTCGGCACATCGCTGATTTCCAATGTGCCGGTGCTGAAGATGATCTCACAGCGCATGGAGCCTTCGATCTCGATTGCCGTCAGCGTGATGATCGTGTCGATCCTGGTCGCTGTTCCGCTCGGCGTCATCGCCGCTTGGAAGCACGGCACCTGGGTCGATCGTTTCGTGATGGCGCTGTCGGTGATCGGCTTCTCGGTCCCCGTCTTTGTGATCGGCTATGTGCTCATCCAGATTTTTGCGATCGAACTGCGCTGGGTGCCCGTCCAGGGCTTCCGCAGCATCTTTAAGGGCTTCGGTCCATTTTTCGAACGCATGGTGCTGCCGACGGTGGCGCTGTCCTTCATCTATGTGGCGCTGATCGCGCGCATGACGCGCGCCGCGATGCTCAACGTGCTCGGCGAAGACTACGTTCGCACCGCTCGCGCCAAGGGCATCTCCGAACGCGGCGTGCTGATGCGCCATGCGCTGCGCAATGCTGCCGTGCCTGTCATCACCGTGATCGGCACAGGTCTGGCGCTGCTGATCTCGGGCGTCGTCGTCACCGAGAGCGTGTTCAATCTGCCGGGCATCGGCCGCCTCACCGTCGATGCGGTGCTGGCCCGCGACTACCCGGTGATCCAGGCCATGATCCTGCTGACATCGGGCATCTACGTCACCATCAACCTGCTGATCGACCTCGCCTACTCGCTGCTCGATCCCCGAATTCGTTACTAGGACTTTCAACAGATGGCGATCGATACACTTCCCAACACGGCCCTGCCGTCGCGTCGCGGGCCGTCCTTCGGCTTTCTGACCTCGTCGCCGATCATCGCGATCGCGACGATCTGCCTGGTGGCGGTCATCGCCTCGGCGATCTTCGCGCCGTGGCTGACCTCACATGATCCGCAGCAACTGGTGCCGGCCAATCGGCTGAAGCCGGCGGGCGGCGAATTTCTGCTCGGCACCGATGCCTATGGCCGCGATCTGCTCGCGCGCATCCTTTATGGCGGCCGCATCTCGCTGCTGATCGGGCTCGGCGCCGCCGTGGTGTCGATCGCGATCGGCCTGTTCATCGGCCTCGTCTCCGGCTTCTTCCGCTATGTCGATGCCGTGATGATGCGCATCATGGACGGCCTGATGGCGATCCCGAGCATCTTGCTTGCCATTGCCGTCGTGTCGCTGTCCGGCGCCAGCCTCACCACGGTGCTGATCGCCATTACCATTCCGGAAATCCCACGCGTCGCGCGGCTGGTCCGCTCGGTGGTGTTGTCGGCGCGTGAAGAGCCTTATGTGGAAGCGGCGATCTCGCTTGGCTCCAGCATGCCGAAGATCATGTGGAAACATCTGGTGCCGAACACCGTGGCGCCGCTGATCGTGCAAGGCACTTACGTGGCCGCCTCCGCCATCCTCACCGAAGCGATCCTGTCGTTTCTGGGCGCCGGCATCTCGCCGGAGACCCCGAGCTGGGGCAACATCATGGCCGAAGGCCGCCAGTTCTTCCAGATCAAGCCGTCGTTGATCTTCTGGCCGGGCCTCCTGCTCTCCATCGCCATCCTGTCGGTCAACCTGATCGGTGACGCCGCGCGCGACGCCCTCGATCCCCGCATGAAACAGCGGGAGGCTGGCAAATGAATGCATCAGTGAGTACGCACGTGAACGATAGCCCGAACGATCATTCGAACGACGGTCCGAACCAGCGTCCCATCGTCCTCGATATCGAAAACCTCGTGGTCGGTGTCGGCAAGGACGGCAAGGGCAAGAAGATCCTCGACGGGATCACGCTGCAGGTGCGCGAAGGTGAAACGCTGTGCGTGGTCGGCGAAAGCGGCTCGGGCAAATCGGTGACGTCGCTCGCCACCATGGGTCTGCTGCCGAGGGATTCGCTGAAGGCCATCGGCGGCAGCATCAAGCTGGTCGGCGAAGACGTGTTGCAGGCAAGCGATGGCCGCCTGCGCGATCTACGCGCCACCACCATGGCGATGATCTTCCAGGAGCCGATGACCGCGCTCAATCCGGTGATCCCGGTCGGCAATCAGATCGACGAAGTGCTGCGCACCCACACCAATCTCGGCGGCGCCGCACGTCGCGCCAAGATTCTGGAAATGATGGAGCAGGTGCGCCTCCCCGACGTGAAGCGCATCTTCGGATCCTATCCGCACCGTCTCTCCGGCGGCCAGCGCCAGCGCATCATGATCGCCATGGCACTGGTGCTCGAGCCGAAG
This sequence comes from Bradyrhizobiaceae bacterium, assembly GCA_004173095.1. Lineage (GTDB taxonomy): Bacteria > Pseudomonadota > Alphaproteobacteria > Rhizobiales > Xanthobacteraceae > Tardiphaga. Next base: position 5,928 of record SDZE01000594.1, on the reverse strand, counting down.
CTGCTGATCGCCGACGAACCGACCACCGCGCTCGACGTGACGACGCAGGCGCAGATCCTCAAATTGATCCGCGACCTGCAGAAGGACCACGGCACCGCCGTGCTGTTCATCACCCATGACATGGGCGTGGTTGCCGATATCGCCGACCGCGTGGCCGTGATGCGTCAGGGCCGGCTGGTCGAGACCGGCGAGTTGAAGCAGATCCTCCGCCATCCGCAGATGGATTACACGCGCAACCTGCTCTCGTCGGTGCCGAGCCTGGTGCCGCGGGCAGCCCGCGCCGAAGCCGGCTTCAACCCGGTGGTGCTGGAAGCCAACGAGCTCGGCAAGGTCTATCGCGAGCGCTCCTTTATCGGAAAGCCGCGCGAGGTGCATGCCGCAAAGGACGTGACGCTGACGCTGCGCAAGGGCCGCACCCTCGGCATCGTCGGCGAAAGCGGCTCGGGCAAATCCACCGTGGCGCGCTGTATCGTGCGCCTGATCGATCCGACCTCGGGCGGCATCCGTCTGGCCGGCCGCGAGATCTCGGGCCTGTCGCGCCATGCGCTGCAGCCGCATCGCAAGAAGATACAGATCGTATTCCAGGATCCGTATCGCTCGCTCAATCCGCGCATCACCATCGGTGAATCCATCATCGAGGGTCCGATCAATTACGGCATGAAGCGCTCGGCAGCGATGGCGCGCGCGCGCGAATTGCTCGAGCTGGTCGATCTGCCCGCTGATGCCGTGTCGCGCTATCCGCACCAGTTCTCCGGCGGCCAGCGCCAGCGCATCGCCATTGCGCGCGCGCTGGCACTCGATCCGGAAGTGCTGGTGGCGGACGAAGCGGTGTCGGCGCTCGACGTGTCGGTGCAGGCGCAGGTGCTGAAATTGCTCGACGACATCCAGACCCGGCTCGGCATCGCCATCCTGTTCATCACGCACGACCTGCGTGTCGCCGCTCAGATCTGCGACGAGGTCGCCGTGATGCAGCATGGCCGGGTCGTGGAACAGGGTCTGGCCGCTGAAGTCCTTGCAAATCCGCAACAGGCCTATACCCGCCAGCTGCTTGACGCAGCGCCCGGACGAGGATGGGATTTCGCAAACTTCCGTCCGGTCGATCCCACGGTGGTGGCGGTGGCGGGCTAGGCCCCCCATCGGCCGTCAGGCCGCGTATCCATCGACCGTCATTGCGAGGAGCCGTTGCGACGAAGCGATCCAGAAGTCCTGTGTTGACAAAGAGCTGGATTGCCGCGTCGCTACGCGCCTCGCAAAGCCGGAGTTGACAAATCGGCACCGCAGATCCGGACTGCGCAAGAAAAGATCGAGACAACGTCATGACCCGTATCGCCGTCGGCGGCTTTCTGCACGAGACCAATACTTTTGCGCCTACCAAGGCCACCTATGAAGCCTTCGTGCATGGCGGCGGATGGCCGGCCATGACGCATGGCGCCGAGGTGCTGACCGTGATGCGCGGCATCAATGTCGGCCTCGCCGGCTTCATCGAGGACGCCGAGGCGCGCGGCTGGGAGCTGATCCCGACCATTGCCTGCGGTGCCAGTCCGTCGGCGCATGTCACCGAAGACGCCTACGAGCGCATCGTCGACGAGATGATCGACGGCATCAAGGCCGCATTGCCGCTCGATGCCGTGTATCTGGATCTGCACGGCGCCATGGTCACCGAACATCTCGACGACGGCGAAGGCGAGGTTGCCCGCCGTGTGCGTGCGGTGATCGGCCCGGACATTCCGTTCGTGGTAAGCCTCGATCTGCACGGCAACATCTCGCCGGAGACGGTGGAACACACCGACGCGCTAATCGCCTATCGCACCTATCCGCATGTGGACATGGCCGACACCGGCCGCGCCTGCGCGCGCCACATGGCGTTGCTGCTGGCAGGCAACCGCTTTGCCAAGGCATTCCGGCAACTGCCGTTCCTGATCCCGATCAGCTGGCAATGCACCAACGATCAACCGACCAAAGGCATCTATCAGATGCTGGCCGCGCTTGAAGACGACCAGGTGCCCACGCTGTCGTTCTGTCCGGGCTTTCCCGCGGCGGATTTCGCGCATTGCTGCCCGAGCGTGTTTGCTTATGGTGTGACGCAGATGGACGCGGATGCGGCGGCAGAGACTGTCGTCAAACTGGTGCTTGGCCATGAGGACGATTTCGACGGCAAGATCTATCAGCCCGACGAAGGCGTGCTGCATGCGATGGAGTTGGCGAAGACACTGACTAAGCCGGTGGTGATCGCCGACACGCAAGACAATCCCGGCGCCGGCGGCGACAGCGACACCACGGGCATGCTGCGCGCGCTGGTCAAGAACAAGGCGGTGAAAGCTGCCCATGGCGTGATCTACGATCCGGCCGCCGCAAAGGCCGCGCATGCAGCCGGCGAAGGCGCCACCGTCGAACTCTCGATCGGCGGCAAATCGGGCATCCCCGGCGATGCGCCTTACGAGAACACGTTCGTGGTCGAGAAGCTCTCCGACGGAAAGTTCGTTGCGCCCGGCCCCTATTACGGCGGCCGTGACATGGATATGGGCCTCTCCGCATGTCTGCGCATCGACGATGTCCGCGTCGTCATTTCCTCGCACAAGGCGCAGCTCGCCGATCAGGCGATGTATCGCTATGTCGGCATTGAGCCCACCGAACAGAATATTCTGGTCAACAAGAGCTCGGTGCATTTCCGCGCCGATTTTGAACCGATCGCTGGAGCGCTGCTGATCTGCGCCGCCCCTGGCGCGATGCCCGCGGATACGTCAGTGCTGCCCTGGAAGCATCTGCGACCGGGCATCAAGCTGAAGCCGAACGGCACGCCATTCACACCCGAAACCTCGTCTCCGAACCTCGTCCCTTAACGGATCATCATCATGCCCACACTCGAACGCATCGACGCTTTTGCCGACGAACTCACCGCCATCCGCCGTGATCTGCACGCGCATCCGGAGATCGGCTTCGAGGAAGTCCGCACCTCCGGCATCGTGGCCGAGAAACTCGCCAGCTGGGGCGTGGAAGTCCATCGCGGCTTGGGCGGCACCGGTGTGGTGGGCACCCTGAAGGGCAAGGGCGCGGGCACCAAGCGCATCGGCCTGCGCGCCGACATGGACGCGCTGCCGATGGAAGAGAACACCAACCTCGCCTGGCGCTCGACCATTCCCGGCCGCTTTCACGGCTGCGGCCATGACGGCCACACCACCATGCTGCTCGGCACCGCGCGCTATCTTGCCGAAACCCGCAATTTCGACGGCACCGTTCATTTCATCTTCCAGCCCGCCGAAGAAGGCCTCGGCGGCGCGCGGGCCATGATCAAGGACGGGCTGTTCAAGCAGTTTCCCTGCGACGAGATCTATGGCCTGCACAATGCGCCCGACATGAATCACGGCGAAGTCGGCATCTTCCCCGGCCCGGCCATGGCAGCTGCGGATTTCTTCGACATCCACATCAAGGGCTACGGCGCCCATGGCGCGATGCCGGAGCGCTCGAAGGATCCGGTCGTCATCGCCATGACGCTGGGACAGGCGATGCAGTCCATCGTCTCCCGCAATGTCGATCCGTTCCAGTCGGCGGTGCTGTCGATTACCCAGATCCATTCGGGCTCGGCCTATAACGTCATCCCGGACGACGCCAAGCTGTGCGGCACCGTGCGCTGCTTCTCGGAGACCGTGCGCCAGCAGGTCCGCGATCGCATGCATGCGCTCGCCAAGGGCATCGCCGCTGCATTCGATGTCGAGATCAAGGTCGATATCCGCGACGGCTTCAGCGTGCTGGTCAATCAGGAAGAGCATTCGAAGGCCGTGGAAGACGTCGCTCGCACCATCGTCGGCGACGCCAATGTGATCACGCGCTCGAAGCCGAAGATGGGCTCGGAAGATTTCGCCGACATGCTGCATGCGGTGCCCGGCGCTTATTTCTGGGTCGGCCATGAAGGCTCGGTGCCCGTGCACAATCCCGGCTTCTATCTCGACGACAAGATCTTGCCGATCGGCGCCAGCATGTTCGCCCGCATCGTCGAGACGCGGTTGCCGGCGTAAGCCTGCGCCGTCATTGCGTACCGGGCTGTCATTCCGGGGCGCGCATAGCGCGAACCCGGAATCTTGTAGTAAATATAACACCTCGGGATCCCGGGTTTGCGCGAAGTGGCGCGCCCCGGGATGACGGGTAAAACAAAAACGAAAAACAAACAGGGAGAGCGAACACCATGGCCTACGAGACCATTCTGTATCACGTCGAGGAGCAGATCCTCACCATCACGCTGAACCGCCCCGAGAAACTCAACGCCTATAACGCCACCATGCAGGCGGAACTGATCGACGCCCTCGACAAGGCGGATGCCGACGACGATGTGCGCGCCATCATTATCACCGGCGCCGGTCGCGGTTTTTGCGCAGGCGCGGATCTGTCGTCGGGTGCTGACACCTTTGATCGCGATGCGCGGCGCGGCCCGGTGCGGCGCCATGCCGACGGCACGGTCGATTACAGCGACGAGATGGTGCGTGACGGCGGCGGCCAGGTGACGCTGCGCATGTTCAAATGCCTCAAGCCCGTGATCGGCGCCATCAACGGTCCCGCTGTCGGCATCGGCGCCACCATGCAACTCGCCATGGATATCCGCATCGCCTCGGAGCATGCGCGGTTCGGTTTTGTGTTCTCCCAGCGCGGCATTGTGCCGGAGGCAGCATCGAGCTGGTTCCTGCCGCGCATCGTGGGGATCTCGCAGGCGCTGGAATGGTGCTATTCCGGCCGCGTATTTCCTGCGCAGGAAGCCCTCGCCGGTCGCCTCGTCAGCCGCGTAGTGCCGCATGACGAATTGCTGCCCACCGCACGTGCGCTGGCCAAAACATTCATCGACAAGACGGCACCGGTGTCGGTCGCGCTGATCCGGCAGATGATGTGGCGATTGACGGCGATGGACGATCCGATGGAAGCCCACAAGATCGACAGCCGCGGCATCTATGCCCGCGGGCGTTCGGAGGACGTCAAGGAAGGCGTCGTCGCGTTCCTTGAGAAGCGGCCCGCTGCGTTCAAGAACAAGGTCAGCACCGATATGCCCGACTATTTCCCGTGGTGGGACGAGCGCACGTATAAATGACCTAGCCTCAACGCGTAGGGTAGGCAAAGCGAAGCTCTCACGCCGATCAGCAATGGTGGGCATGGCGCAACAGCACCTTTGCCCGCCCCACGGCATCAGCTTCGAACAGGACCATTCATGCAACCGACGCCCTCCGATCGTCCATCCGAGGGCGTCGTTTTCCTGCACGGCATCAGCCGCTCGTTCCGATCCCTGATCAAGCTTCAACAGGCGGTCGATGCGGCCGGCTTCGCGACGCGAAATATCGGCTATCCCAGCCGCGACAAGGCGCTGTCGGACCTGGTGGATGACATCCACCCCGCCATCACGCCGTTTGCCGAAGCCAATGATGGCGCGACGCATTTTGTCTGCCATTCGATGGGTGGATTGCTGGCGCGCGCCTATATCGCGCGCTATCGCCCGGCACGTCTCGGCCGCGTGGTGATGCTGGGCACGCCGAATGGCGGCAGCGAGGTCGCGGATACCTTCAAGGACTGGTTGCTGTACCGGCTGTATTTCGGTCCTGCGGGACAGCAGTTGATGACCGTGCGCAATGCCGCGACAGAGGCGCTGCTGCCTGCCGTGGATTATCCCGTCGGCATCATCGCCGGCAATCGCTCGCTTGATCCGATCACAACGCGCTTCATGCTGCCCGGCGCAAATGACGGACGCGTCACGGTGGCGCGAACTAGGCTGGACGGCATGGCCGATCACCTCGTGATCGCGGCATCGCATGCCTTGATGATGAAGAACAAGGAAGCGATCGCGCAGACCATCGCATTCTTGAAGCACGGTCGTTTCGATCGATAGCCTGGATAGAGCATCATCTGGGCTGCGAATTACGTGATAAGCGCGACACGTCCGATCGCTTTGCGTTC
>SDZE01000604.1 GCA_004173095.1 Bradyrhizobiaceae bacterium | reverse complement strand
CTTCGCCACCCGCCCGCCCTCTTTCTCCAGCGCCTCCCGGACCATCTTGAATTCCTTGAGGTCATCGCCATCGACCACCGGGAATTTCAGGTCGAGTTGTTCCAGTGCGTGCACGATGGCGGAGCCGATCACCACGCGCGCGAACCATTTGCGATCCGCCGGCACCACGTGCCACGGCGCATGGCCCGTCGCGGTGTGGCCGATCATGTCCTGATAGGCCTCCTGATAGTCGTCCCACAACGCACGCTCGGCGATATCCGCCATCGAGAATTTCCAGTTCTTCGCGGGCTCGTCGAGCCGCGACAGGAAGCGCTCGCGCTGTTCCTCCTTCGAGACGTTGAGGAAGAATTTGAGCACCACGGTGCCGTTACGCGCGAGGTATTTTTCGAACGCCGTGATGTCCTCGAAGCGCTCCTTCCAGATATGTTTGCCGACCAGCTCCTGCGGGATTTTTTGCTTGGCCAGGATCTCCGGATGCACGCGCACCACGAGGCATTCCTCGTAATAGGAGCGATTGAAGATGCCGATGCGGCCACGCTGCGGCAGCGCGATCGTGCTGCGCCACATGAAATCGTGATCGAGTTCGTTCGACGACGGCTGCTTGAACGACGTCACCTGGCAGCCCTGCGGATTGATACCGTCGAATACTGACTCGATGGCACTGTCTTTGCCCGCGGCATCCATGCCTTGAAAGATCAGCAGCAGTGACCAGCGGTCCTGCGCGTAGAGCTTTTCCTGCAGCGCCTGCAAACGACGCCGATTGATTTCGATGAGCTGCTTGCCGGCCTCCTTGTGCAGCCCGCCAGACGCATTGGTGGCGTGATTACGCAAGCGAAAGTGTTTTGACCCATCGACCCGATACGGATCGATATAGGAGGTCAGGGTGTTCTTGGCAGGCATCGGCGCACTCCGGAATGATCAGCGACCGTAGCGCGGGCATTGGCGCTGCGCTAGCCAAGGCAAGCCAGAGCGCGCTCTGAACAAGTCCGGGCGCCGTCACGCAAACTGCGCTGCCAAAAATGCCGTGACGAAAATCGGCATGGAGGGGGTGAAATCCGTGGTGCTGCGCACGAGATGGATATCGCTGAGTTCAGGCTCAGCCTGGGCTGCGAGATTGGCCTTGAGCTTTGCACGCAACTCCTCGGCCGGCAGATCCGAGGTCAGCACGCGCATCATCGCGATCGAATGGTCGGTAACGACACAGCACCAGTCATCGGCGACGCGATAGTCGCTCTCCGTCAGTCCCAGCTCTTCTTCGACCTCGCGTCGCACGCTGCCGGCGATATCGACGGTGTCCCCGCGCACGTCATTCGGATCGGGTGTGCCGGCCGCGAAGTAGATGTGGCCGGCATTGGCTGTGTGCGCGCCCATTTCCCCGAGCACGAATGCACCGTCGGCGCTGCGCAGTGCGCCCATGCCAAAGCTGTTCAGCACATCATGATCGGGACAGCCCCAGTCCCGCCATGCCAGAAAGCTGGCAAAATCGGTCTGGAAATATTCGGCCGATAGCCTTTCGCCAGTGAACAAAGGATTGCGCGCGAGCAAAACGCGGCCGTTGAACATCGCCGGTTTCTCGGCGCGCTGGGCCGCGAAATGCGCGTCAATCTCGGCGCGGCGCTGATCGGCAAACGGCCAGTGCCAGTCGCCACGCACGAGATCGAGCTGCGCAATGCGGTGAATCGCAGGTGCCGTCATGCGCCGCCCACGCGGAAGATGCCCGAGGTGCTATTTCGCATGCGACTTGAACTGCTCGACATATTTGTTCGTATACGTCTTGCTGACATCGATATTGGCCTTGGCGACCTCCGGCGAACTCTCGCTGAACACCGCAAGCACCGCGGCGGCGCCTTTCGGATCCATCAGGCCGGTCTCGGAATACATCGGCAGCGTGTTCTTCAGCGCCGCGAGATAGAGTCCCTTGTCCTTACCCACCATCGTCTCCGGCATCTTCGCCATGATCTCCTCCGGCGAATGGCTGTGGATCCATTTCAGCGTGTGCATCATCGCCGTCGTCAAAGCCTGTACTTCCTTGTCATGGCTCTTGATCCAGGCCGTGGTCGTGTAAAGCGCGCCGCCGGGATACTCGCCACCGAACACATCCAGCGTGTCTTTCTGGGTGCGGGTATCGCTGAGAATGGTGAGGTCTTTGTGGCTGCCCTGCAGCACGGTGACGGCGGGGTCGAGCATCACGGCCGCATCGATCTGGCCCTGCTGCATTGCCGCCACGGCGGTCGCGCCAAGGCCGATGCCGATCACCGCAGTACCGGTCGGATCGAGGCCGTTCTTCTTGAGCTGATATTTGAGGAAGAAGTCGGTCGATGAACCGGGCGCGCTGACGCCGACGCGCTTGCCGGCGAGATCCTTGATGGATGTGATCTTACCGGCCTGTTTGGGCGACACCACCAGCACCAGGCCGGGATAGCGGTCATAGACCACAAAGCTCTGCAGTTCCTGCTTCTTGGCCGCAAGATTGACGCAGTGGTCGAAATAGCCGGAGACGACATCGGCGCTGCCGCCGAGCACGGCTTTCAGCGCATCGGAGCCGCCCTTGAGATCGACAAGTTCGACGTCGAGTCCGGCTTTCTCATACTCGCCGAGCTGCTTGGCCAGGACCGTCGGCAGATAGCACAGGCACGCCCCGCCGCCGATCGCAATGGTCACCTTGCTTTGCGCGGCCGCTGTGTGCGCAAGGCCAAGGGACAACAACAGTGCCAGAACAAATCTCATTACGCGAATACTCCCAGCGGCTTCTTCTGGAGGGTGGGCAAGGCGAAGCGTGCCCACCACTCTATCACAATTGGGGATGGTGGGCACGCCTCGCTGCGCCCCCCCTACAGCTCAACCGCGCATATCCGGCTTCCACACCAGCAGCCGCTTCTCTACCACCGTCACCAGCATATCGATGGCGATGACGAAGACGGCCAGCACGAACATACCTGCGAATACGCCAGCGACGTCGAACGAACCCTCGGCCTGCTGGATCACATAACCGAGCCCGGCGGCCGAGCCGAGATATTCGCCGACCACGGCGCCGACGACAGCAAAGCCGACCGACGTATGTAATGACGAAAACATCCAGGACAGCGCCGACGGCCAGAATACATGGCGCATCAATTGCCGTTCGTTCATGCCGAGCATGCGGCCATTGGCGAGCACCGATGGCGAGACTTCCTTGACGCC
>SDZE01000267.1 GCA_004173095.1 Bradyrhizobiaceae bacterium | reverse complement strand
GCTGCAGTCCTGGCCCATCGGATCTTCCAGGCGAAAACCGTCGATGATTTCGAAATGATACTTGGGCATGCGGCCTCCTTGTCGGGAAGCAATGCCGTGAGCGGCCTGGTGTTCCGGCGGCCCTTCCAGGCGCGACGAACCCCTATGCGGGAACTACAATTGGGGAACGAAAGGGGTGTGAGTGCATTCGATAGATGAAGAGGACACGTGTATGACCGATTTCATCGAACGCATGGTGCAGAGAATCACCGAGACGGCACCCATTGAGAGCGCCGTGTCTTCGATTGTCGCTGGCGTGTTGCAGAGTACCGCGCTGAAAATGACGCGCGGCGAGCCGGCCGAATTAGCTGAAGCTCACACCGAAGAAGCAGCAGCTTAAATCGATCGCCATCTCTTAATGATCCGCCGGCTGGCCCCAGCCGGCGTTTTTGCGCTCCTCATCGTCCCGCTGCTTCTTCAAAGCGCGCGGCACGAAAAAAAAGCCGGCTGTCGCGCAGCCGGCTTTCGGGACTATCAACGGCGCGCGTTATGAACAGGCGGTCTTGCCGCAACGTGCGACATTGATCTTTTCCTTGAGAGCATCGACGCCGACGGCGCCGATCACCACCTGATCACCGATCACATAGCTCGGCGTGCCATTCATGCCCATGCTCTCGGCAAGCTTGAAATTTTCCTCGATGGTCGCGCGCACTTCGGGGCTCGCCATGTCCTTTTCGATCTTGGCCATGTCGAGACCGGCTTCTTTTGCAGCTGCCAGCGAGCGTGCCTTGTCGGCCTGGCCGCGGCCGCTGAGCAGCTTCTGGTGGAAGTCGAGATACTTCTTGCCCGTCGGGTCCTGCATGCGCACGGCCACCGCAACTTGGGCTGCTTCGACCGAGCCGGGTCCGAGCACCGGGAATTCCTTCAGCACGACCTTCAGCTTCGGGTCGGCCTTCATGATCGTCACCATGTCTTCCATGGCGCGTTTGCAGTAGCCGCAATTGTAATCGAAGAATTCGACGAAGGTGACGTCGCCGTCCTTGTTGCCGATGGTGACGCCGCGCGGCGACTCGAAGATCAGCTTGGCATTGGCCGACACGGCGGCCTTGTGCTTCTCGGCTTCCGCGGCGGTCTGACGCTTCTGCAACTCGGCCGAGACTTCTTCCAGGATCTCCGGATGCTGCAGCAGATAATCCTTCATGATCTTCTGAATTTCGCCGCGCTGCGCATCGTTGAAGGCGGGCGCCGCCGATTGCGCCGAAGCTGCGAGCGGCGCGCTACACAGCGCGAGAGCCACAGCGGCAGAGGCGAGAAGGCGAAACGTGCGCATAGGTAAATTATCCTTTTAGGCGGCCCGCGTCGGGCATCAATTTGGTCGATTTGTTGCTTAGCATCTTGTGACCAGAATACGCGGAATTTGTGGAGGCGATCACGCGCAATTCATGCTGATTGGGCGCGATGGCTGATCGCGGCCTTGGTCCAGTTACTCATGCTTCAATTCTTGTTCGATACTTTCGCCGCCAGAATATCATCCGCCTTCACCCAGCCCGGCGTCCCCACTGCGAACCGCGCTTTGGCCCGCGAGGCCAAATCGCGCGCCGTTTTGTTGTCACCGCGCAAAAAAGCCGCCTGCGCGGAGGCCAGGTCGGCTTCAGCGAGTTCGCCTTTGCGGCCATAGGCCATTGCGAGCTGCTGGTAGCCCGCGGGCGCTTCGTCCTCGCGGGCGATGGCGCCTTTGAGAATGCGGATGGCTTCGTCCGTATAGGCGTTATTGCCGGATGCGATCAGCGCCTGGCCCAGCATCATCTCAATCAGCGGCGCCTTGCCTGCAAGTTGCACTGCGCGGCGCAGCGGCGCGATCGCTTCATTCGGCTTGCCGCCTTCGAGCAAAGCCTGTCCGCGCAACTCATAGAAATAGGGGTTGTTCGGCTGCGCCTTGATCAACTGGTCGATCAGGCCGATGGCGACGGTGAGATCGCCGTGGCGATAGGTCGAGATGGCGCGGGCATATTGCGCGGGCAGGCTGGTGTCCGACGATGGGTAGCGCCTGATCACCGTGTCGCGCTGTTCCATGAATCCCGACGTCTTGGCACGCATCAATTCGTGGCGCAGCACCAAGGCCGGATCGTCCTTCTTGTCCCAATAGGGGCTCGATTTGGCGATGCCTTCCAACGCGGCGACGCGTTCGCGCGGCATCGGATGCGACTGCATGTACGGATCGGCGCCGCGCGCCGCGAACAGGCTGTCGGACGAGAAACGCTGAAACGTCTCATACATGCCCTTCGACGATTGGGCGGTCTTGTTGAGGAAATCGACACCGGCGCGGTCGGCGTTTTCTTCATGCTGGCGCTGGTAGGCCAGCATCGTGTTCATCAGCATCGCCTGCGGAGCGGCCACGGCGGCGGCTCCGACATTGCCGAGGCCGCTGTTGGAATTGCCGCCACGCGCGCCGGCCGCCATGGCGCCGACGCCGAGCAGCATGGCGACGATCATCTGGGTTTGCGCTTCGGCAAGGCGCTGGCGCAGCTTCGACAGATGGCCGCCGGCGAGATGCCCGGTCTCGTGCGCGAGCACGCCGATCAGCTGGTTCGGCGTCGCCGACTGCATCAGCGCGCCGTGATTGACGAAGATGCGACGGCCGTCGGCGACGAAGGCGTTGAAGCTCGCATTGTTGATGATGACGATCTGAATGTTCTGCTTTTCCATCCCGGCGGCGCGCAGGATCGGGCGCGTATAGTCGCGCAGCAGTTGCTCGATCTCGGCGTCGCGCAGCAGACGCATGCCGCCGCTTTGCTGGGCGCTGGCAGCGATCGGCGTGAGCGCGATGGCGGCAGCGGTGAGCAGGGCCGTCAGCCGAGAGCGTGTGCGGATTGCAGCTTTCCTGGGCTGCGCGTGCTGGTCTTTCATCATTGGCCGAGGTTCGGATTCGCGATATGCCGGTACGGTTCAATATTGCGGCGTCAGCGCGGCGTGGCGTTTCGCTGCAAAGATGTCGATCGCCGCGCAGATAGCAGATTTTCAGGCCTGATACGATGTCCGATACGATTCTCCGTGCCAATGCCAATCACCTGCTTGCGGCGTCCGGCCGCAGCGCTGTTCCCTCCTTCATGGTGATGGATGTGATGGCCGCCGCCGCCCGCATCGAGGCGGCGGGCGGTCACGTCATCCATATGGAAGTCGGCCAGCCCGCAGCACCGGCGCCGCAGACCGCGATCAAGGCGGCGCAGGCAGCGCTGGCGCGCGGGCAGGTGGAGTATACGGCGGCGCTCGGCACCCCGTCGCTGCGCGCACGCATCGCGCGGCATTATCGCGACACCTATCAGTGCGACATCGATCCCGAGCAGATCGTGGTGACGACGGGATCGTCGGGCGCGTTCATTCTCGCTTTTCTCGCACTGTTCGAACCCGGCGATCGCGTCGCTATCGCAGCACCCGGCTATCCGCCGTACCGGCATATCCTCACCGCACTCGGCTGCGAGCCGGTGCTGATTGAAACGCATGCCGCGACGCGCCATGCTTTGACCGGGGAGGCGTTACTCGCCGAGCATCGCAAGAAGCCGCTGAAGGGCGTATTGGTCGCGAGCCCCGCCAATCCTACCGGCACGATGATGTCGCGCGGGGCGCTGACGGATCTGATTGCGGCGGCCGAAAGCGAAGGCATCCGCTTCATCTCCGACGAGATCTATCATGGCCTCGATTACGCATTCCCCGCGGTGACGGCAGCCGAGCTGTCGCCCAATGCGATCGTGATCAACTCGTTCTCGAAATATTTCTGCATGACCGGCTGGCGCGTCGGCTGGATGGTGGTGCCGCCGCCGCTGGTGCGCGCTATGGAACGATTGCAGCAGAATCTGTCGATTTCGGTCCCGACCTTGTCGCAGATCGCCGCCGAGGCGGCGTTCGACGGGGCCGCCGAGATGGAAGAGATCAAGCACGGCTATCAGGAGAACCGCCGGATTTTGACAGCTGGTCTGCCGCAAGCCGGCCTCACCGATTTCCTGCCGGCGGACGGCGCATTTTATCTTTACGCGGATGTTTCGAAGTTCACGAATGACAGCTTCGAATTTGCCAAACAGATGCTCGAACAGGCTCATGTGGCCGTAACGCCGGGCGCTGATTTCGATCCGTTCCACGGCAAGTCGTTCCTCCGCTTTTCCTATGCGCGTTCGAGTGCGGAGATGCAGGATGCTGTCACGCGCATCTGCAAATGGCTGGCCTGACATGAGCGCCCAGTCCCCGCTCGCCGGCGTGCTGTGGCCGTCTAGCGACAAGCCAGCTTCGATGTTACGGCGTGCCATCATTCTGGCCGCCGCCGGTGTGCTGCTGCTGACAGTGTCGGCCAAGATCAATCTGCAATTGCCATTCGTGCCGATCACTCTGCAGACGCTGGTGGTGCTGCTGATCGGTGCCGCCTATGGCTGGCGGCTCGGCACCGCGACGCTGATCCTGTATCTCATCGTCGGTGCTTGCGGATTGCCAGTCTTCGCCGGGCCGGTCGGAGGCCTGAAGCCGTTGTTCGGCGCCACCGCCGGCTTCCTGTTCGGCTTCGTGGTCGCGGCTTTCATCACCGGCTGGCTGGCCGAGCGTGGCTGGGATCGCTCCGTGGGCTGGCTGTTCCTGGCCATGGCGCTCGGACATTTCATTATTCTTTCGATGGGATGGGCCTGGTTGGCGTTTGGCGTCGGCCTTGGCGTCGGCAAGGCACTTATCGTCGGCGTGACCCCATTCCTGGCCGGCGCACTGCTCAAGAACGCGATCGGCGCGCTGCTGATCCCGCTTGCCTATGGCGCAGCCAGGCGGCGCGACAGCTAGAGGGCGGCCAGGGTTTGAGCGACGCTGGCTGCGAAGGCCAAGACGACAATTGTCCTGGCCCGTTGGATTGGGGGCCGTTCGATTTCAGTAACAGAAAAAAGCCGCCCGGTTCTGCCGGGCGGCTTTTCTGTAACGTCTCAGGGCGGCCGAGCGTTAGCTCTCGCCGCCACCGAAGGCGCGGGACCACCAACCAGCCTTGCGTGGCGCTGCAGGAGCATCCGGCTGCGGAGCAGGGGTTGCGACGGGCGCAGCGACCGGAGCCGGCGTCTCGACAGCGGCCACTGGCGCAGCCGCTTCCGGCTCAACAGGAGCGGGGGTCGAGCTTGCGAAGCTCACCTTTTCGCGCACCGTCGAGCGGCGTCGCGCGGGCTTGTCGTCGTCTTGTGCAGGGGCGGCTGGCGCCGTGGCAGCAGGGGGCGCGACAGGCGCGGGCGCGCTTGCAGCAGGCTCGCGCTCTGGAGCAACCGGCGTTGCTGCAATCGGTGCCGGCGCGGGCTCGGCCGATGCGAAGACAGGCACCGAGTCATGGTCGCGCTTCGGCGCTTCGGCGGGCTGGGCTTCGATGCGCGGGGCTTCGACCGACGGTTGCTCGCGATGGCCCTGATGGTCGCCTTCGAGATCGGCCACGGCTTCGCTGGCTTCGGATTCCGAGGGGCCGGCGAGTTCGTCGGCGATCGATGCGGCGAGGCCTTCCTCATTGCCTTCGCCACGCTCACCGCCACGTCGGCGGCGGCCACCACGACGGCCGCGACGGCGCGGACGACGCTCGCCATCGGCGCCGTCTTCGCCACGCGCTTCACGTGGCTGGTCATCGGTCTCGTCATCGTCGCCGTCGGTAATGTCACCGGCGGTTTCACCAACGGTCTCGATGGCGCCATCGGTCATCACATGGGTATCGCTGACCTGGACGTCATTGGCTTCGCCGGCTTCGCCACCTTCACGGGCCTCACCCGAACGGCCGCGGCGGCGACGCCGGCGTCGGCGCTTGCGATCGCCAGCTTCGCCATCGGTCGCAGCTTCGGAGGCGCCGTCCTCGTCGCCGAGACCTTCGGTTTCCTCGGTTTCGACTTCAGCTTCCGTCTCGAACAGATCTTCGTCGTCGAACGGCTCTTCTTCGGGCGGCGGCGGCAGATTGGCGAGCTGGGTGGCCAGCAGCGACTTGGCGGCTTCCAGTGTATGCACCTGTTCGCCGCGATCGATCACATAGGACTGCTGCCCGGTGACATGCGCGTCGGCGAGCACCGCCAGCGTGACCTGGAAGCTGTCTTCGAGGTCGCGCAGATGGGCACGCTTGTGGTTCAGCACGTAGAGCGCGACGTCGCTGCGGGTACGCACCACCAGATTATGGGTGGCGCCCTTCATCAGAATTTCCTCGACGCCGCGGAGCAACTGAAGCGCAACCGAGGACACCGAGCGGACATGACCGGAGCCGCCGCAATGCGGGCAGACCTCGGTCGAACTTTCCAGCACGCTCGCGCGGATGCGCTGGCGCGACATTTCGAGCAGGCCGAAATGCGAGATGCGGCCGACCTGGATGCGGGCGCGATCCTGCCGCAGGCAGTCGCTCATCTTGCGTTCGACGGCGCGGTTGTTGCGCTTCTCGTCCATGTCGATGAAGTCGATCACGATCAGGCCGGCGAGATCGCGCAGCCGCAGCTGGCGCGCGACTTCCTCGGCGGCTTCGAGATTGGTCTTCAGCGCGGTGTCCTCGATGTGATGCTCGCGGGTCGAACGACCCGAGTTCACGTCGATGGAGACGAGGGCTTCGGTCTGGTTGATCACGATGTAGCCGCCGGACTTCAACTGCACGGTCGGCGAGAACATCGCGTCGAGCTGGCTTTCCACACCCATCCGCGAGAACAGCGGCTGGCCGTCGCGATACATCTTCACGACACGCGTGTTGCTCGGCATCAGCATATGCATGAAGTCGCGCGCTTCCTGGTAGCCGGCTTCACCGGCGACCTGAATTTCGTCGATCTCCTTGTTGTAGAGATCGCGCAGCGAGCGCTTGATCAGCGAGCCTTCCTCATAGACGAGGGTGGGGGCCTGCGACTTCAGGGTCATGTCGCGGACGGTTTCCCACATCCGGATCAGATATTCGAAGTCGCGCTTGATCTCGGGCTTGGTGCGCGAGGCACCGGCGGTGCGCAGGATGATGCCCATGCCTTCCGGCACGTCCAGATCGGAGACGACCTCCTTCAGGCGCGAACGGTCCTGCGCCGAGGTGATCTTGCGGGAGATGCCGCCGCCGCGCGCGGTGTTCGGCATCAGCACGGCGTAGCGGCCGGCGAGCGACAGATAAGTGGTGAGCGCTGCGCCCTTGTTGCCGCGCTCTTCCTTGACGACCTGCACCAGCATCACCTGGCGGCGCTTGATGACTTCCTGAATCTTGTACTGGCGGCGCGGGCGGAAGGAGCGCTCAGGCACTTCCTCGAGCACGTCGTCACCGCCGACGGACTCGACCTGATCCTCTTCGGATTCTTCCTCGTCGTCTTCATCCTCGTCGTCTTCTTCTGCGTCGGACTCGTCCTCGGTCGCATGCGCGTGATGGACGTGCTCGTCATCGGCGTGACCGTGATCTGTCGCGGCCTCGTCGGCATGCGCCTCGGACGGCTGCTGTTCGCCGGCGGCAATGACGACGGATTCAGCCGTCTCGCCTGGCGCAGCAACAAGCGCATGCGCGTCGGCAGCCGTCTCGGCCATCGCGGGCTGTTCGGTGTGCGATTCGTGGTCGGCCGTGCCCGCCGCAGCGCTGACGTGGCCATCGTCGGGTGCGTCGAAGCGGGCGGGTACAAAACCCTCGAATTCCTCGTGCGGCTGCTCGGCCTGCGACGGATCGATCGCGGCGCCTTCCAGCACCTCGCTGCGCACCTTTTCACCGCGGTCGCGGCGACGCGAATTGCGATGACGCGAGCGGCGGCGGTTCGAACGCTTCTCGTTCTCCTCCTCGGCCTCGCGATGCGCGGCTTCGTCGGCCTCGATCAGGGCCTGACGGTCGGCCGTCGGTATCTGGTAATAATCCGGATGAATTTCGCTGAAAGCGAGAAAGCCGTGGCGGTTGCCGCCATATTCGATGAAGGCCGCCTGCAGTGACGGCTCAACGCGGGTGACCTTGGCAAGGTAGATGTTGCCGCGCAGCTGCTTGCGCTGCGCCGTCTCGAAATCAAATTCCTCGACGCGATTGCCGCGGACGACGACGACCCGGGTCTCCTCGGGATGCGTCGCATCGATCAACATTTTGTTTGGCATGGAGTGACTCATGACGGTGGAGCGCACGCGCGGCGGCAAGCGCGATCTGCGCGGCCGGGTGACGCGAGGGTCCACCTGATTCTGGGGTGAGGGGAAGGCCGAAACGCTCACCGTCGCGCCATGATGAATGTGAGACTGCCGAATGCGAGCGCCGCGTGGAAAACCGCACGAAGCAATGGCTTCGCATCGGTGTCCCCAAGCGGGTCGTAGTCGGCATCACAGTCTGGCGCATCAAGCGTCGGCCCGTCTAAACTTTCGGGCGGCAAAGGCACCGCCTGCGCTGACGTCCGTCACCACGCGAATGCGGGCGCCGGTTGTCGCTAACTCGGCCAAAGCAAGAGTGGCCGGAGTTTTCGGTCATGTCGTGTCGGAAACCGCCCCGTCAACAAGAACGAACAGGGCTGGACACCACTCGGGCCAGGACCGCCTCTCCGAAAACCGCGCCCGGCGCTGGTTCAAGAGGGACGATCAAAAACGTTCAGGTCTCCGATACGATCAAAAGATCCGATCGGGGAGATGAACGCTGCACCGGGAGGTTGAACGCGACACAACCGGGAGTTAATCCGTCAGCGTTTCGTACATACGTGGAATGAACCCGGCTGGCAAGCGAAGCGTCACACCACGGCAACACTCCGTGGAATTCGCGGAGCCGGCTTTAAGATGACGTTAACCCTGCGATTCTAATGGGCTAGTGATGGGCTGCTCCGGAGGCACGAGATTCGCTTGACCCGACGCGCAAACCACTTCGTTTTGCTGGGAATGGCGCTCGCTGGCGCAGTGCTGGCGTTTGGCTGGTGCTCCGATACCCATGCCGCACCGGAGCCTGTTTCGGAGGCCGCTGCCCAGCCCGGCACCGACAAACAGATCGATGCGTCACTGCCGATCGCGTCCGATGTCCGCATCGCCGGTGACGAGAAACAGACCCGCTTCATTCTCGACCTCGACCGCAAGGTGTCGCTGCGCGCGTTTACGCTGGCGGACCCGTATCGCGTGGTGATCGACCTGCCGCAGGTGGCATTCCATCTCGATCCCGGGGCAGGAACGGTGACCCGTGGGCTCATCAAGGCATTCCGCTACGGCATGGTGATGCCGGGGGGGTCGCGGGTGGTCATCGATCTGGCCAAGCCGGTGAAGATCAGGAGTGCGACAGCGCTCGATCCTGCCAACGGCCAGCCGGCCCGGATGGTGATCGAGCTCGAAGCCGTCGATCGCACCACATTCGTGCAGGGGCTCGCCGTGGAGAACCGCCCGGAATTGCGGCCGGCGATTGCCGGCAGCGCGACGCCGTCGACGGCAGTTGCGACGGTGGTGGCGAATGCGGCAGCGGTCACCGAGACCGACAACCGGCCGGTGGTGGTGCTCGATCCCGGCCATGGGGGCATGGACAATGGGACCCAGGCCAATGGTGAAAGCGAAAAGAGCATCGTGCTCGCGTTCGGCCTCGCATTGCGCGACCGCCTGGAGAAGCTCGGCAAATACCGCATCGTCATGACCCGCGCCGACGACACCTTCGTGGCGCTCGACGACCGTGTGAAATTTGCCCGCGGCCATGGCGCAGCGCTGTTCGTGTCGATCCATGCCGACGCGTTGCCGCGTGGCGAGGGGGATGCCCAGGGAGCGACCGTCTATACGCTATCGGACAAGGCGTCCGACGCGGAAGCGCAGCGTCTGGCGGACCTCGAAAACAAGGCGGATGCCATCGCCGGCGTGAACCTGACGGAAGAGCCGACCGAGGTGGCCGACATCCTGATCGATCTTGCCCAGCGCGAAACCAGGACTTTCTCGGGACGATTCGCCCGCCTCGTGGCGAGCGAGATGAAGGTCACCACCCGGATGCATAAGCATCCGCTGAAATCGGCTGGTTTCCGGGTCTTGAAGGCGCCGGATGTGCCTTCTGTGCTGATCGAACTCGGCTATGTCTCCAACAAGGACGATCTGCAGTCGCTGATGTCGGAGAATTGGCGGTCCAAAACCGTCGGTGCCGTCGCCAAGTCGATCGACGGCTATTTCTCCAAGCGCCTGGTGTCCGCTGGCGCAGCGAATTGATTGATCGGCGGAATGTCAGGGCTTTCAACGTCTAAGCCCTAGTTTGGCCACAGCGCACCTTCTATAAAATCAGCCACAGGACTGGAGAATCGGCTGCCGCGTAGGGGTGGCTGTGGGCGTCTCCAGTCGTTTGATTTTGACTGCTTTCGCCCCCGGCGGCTGCCATTTTGTGCTATATGGCCGCACAGCGACTGAAACGGATCGTCTCAACATGCGTCTGCTCGTGCGGTTTTTCGGGTTCTTGTTCGCCGCAGGAACCGTCGTGTTCCTGGTTGGCGTCGCCGCCGCCGCGGGCTTGATCTGGCACTTCTCGAAGGATTTGCCGGATTACTCGCAGCTGCAGGACTACGAGCCGCCGGTGATGACGCGCGTGCATGCGGCCGATGGTCAGCTCCTCGGCGAATACGCCAAGGAACGCCGGCTTTATCTGCCGATCCAGGCGATCCCGAAGCTGGTGGTGAATGCCTTCCTCGCGGCCGAAGACAAGAATTTCTACGAGCATGGCGGTCTCGATTACACCGGCATGGCGCGTGCCGGTCTGCTGTATCTGCAGAATCTCGGGTCCAATCGTCGTCCGCAGGGCGCATCGACGATCACCCAGCAGGTCGCCAAGAATTTCCTTTTGACCAACGAGGTCTCGTTCGATCGCAAGATCAAGGAAGCGCTGCTGGCGATGCGCATCGAGCGCACCTATTCGAAGGACAAGATCCTCGAACTGTATCTCAACGAAATCTATCTCGGCCTCGGCGCCTACGGCATCGCGGCCGCGTCGCTGGTCTACTTCGACAAGTCGGTGAACGAGCTGACGGTGTCGGAAGCTGCCTATCTCGCGGCGCTGCCGAAAGCGCCATCGACACTGCATCCCGTCAAGAATCGTGACCGCGCCATCGAGCGCCGCAATTACGTGATCGACCGCCTGGTCGAGAATGGCTGGATCAAGCAGGCCGATGCCGACAAGGCCCGCAAGGAAACGCTGAGCGTGACCGGCCGCGGCAGCCATGCGCACATCTTCGCCGGCGAGTATTTCGCCGAGGAAGTCCGCCGCGATATCCTCGAGCGGTACGGCGAAAAGAAACTGTACGAAGGCGGCCTGTCGGTGCGCACCACGCTCGATCCCAAGCTGCAGGTGATGGCGCGCAAGACCATGACCAATGGTCTGATCAATTTCGACGAGGTGCGCGGCTGGCGCGGCGCCACCAACAAGATCGACATTTCCGGCGACTGGGGCGTCAAGCTTGCGGAAGTGAAATCCCTGTCGGACATTTCGCCATGGAAGATGGCTGTGGTGCTCGATGTCTCCGATCAATCGGCGCGGATCGGCTTCCAGCCAGGTCGCGAATTGGGCGGCGCTGTTTCGAAGGATCGGCAGACCGGCCTCGTCGCGCTGGATGGCGTGCGCTGGGCGAAGGCCGCTACCGGCCCGACCCGCGGCAAGACGCCGACTGCGGTGTCGCAGGTGCTGAACGCCGGCGATGTGATCTATGTCGATCCGCTGACCGCCAAGGACGGTTCAGTGGTCGAAGGTCAGTTCCGGCTGCGGCAGTATCCGGAAGTGTCCGGCGCCATGGTGGCGATGGATCCCAACACCGGCCGCGTGCTGGCGATGGTCGGCGGCTTCTCGTTCGATCAGAGCCAGTTCAACCGCGCCACCCAGGCCTATCGCCAGCCCGGCTCGTCGTTCAAGCCGCTGGTCTATTCGGCGGCGATGGATAACGGCTACACGCCGTCCACCGTGGTGGTGGACGCACCGATCGAAATCGATCAGGGCACCGGCGGCAATGTCTGGCGTCCGGAAAACTATTCGACGGGTAAATATTATGGCCCGGTGACGTTGCGCAACGCGCTGCAGCGCTCGCTGAACACGGTGACGGTCCGTCTCGCGCAGGACGTCGGCATGCCGCTGATCGGCGAATACGCCAAGCGCTTCGGTGTCTATGACGAATTGCCGAACTATCTGTCCTATGCGCTCGGGGCCGGTGAAACGACCGTGATGCGCATGGTCACGGCCTATTCGATGTTCGCCAATGGCGGTCGCCGGGTGAAATCGACTTTGATCGATCGTATTCAGGATCGCTACGGTCACACCATGTTCAAGCACGATCAGCGCGAATGCCGTGGCTGTGAGGCGCCGGAAGGCTGGAAGAACCAGCCCGAGCCGCAGCTCGTCGATCGCCGCGAGCAGGTGATGGATCCGATGACGGCCTATCAGATCACGTCGATGATGGAGGGTGTCGTCCAGGGCGGCACCGCCACCGTCCTGCGTGAGGTGGGCAAGCCCATCGCCGGCAAGACCGGCACCACCAATGACGAAAAGGATGCCTGGTTCGTCGGCTTCTCGCCGGACGTCGTGGTGGGCATCTATGTCGGCTACGACAAGCCACGCAATCTCGGCGCCAAGGCAACGGGCGGCGCGCTCGCCGCGCCGATCGCCAAGGACTTCATGAAGCTGGCGCTGGCCGACAAGCAGGCGGTGCCGTTCAAGGTGCCGGCCGGCATCAAGCTGATCCGCGTCGATGCCAAGACCGGCATGCGCGCCGGTCCGGGCGAGGGCGGCCGCACCATCCTCGAAGCGTTCAAGCCAGGCACGGCGCCGCCGGATAATTACTCGGTCATTGGTGTGGCCGATGCCGACGGCCGCTCGCAGCAGATCGCCCCCGATACCGACCGCATGTTCATGCGTCCGGGAACCGGCGGGCTGTATTGATCGCCAGCTGAACAGGTGCACGCCGCGCATTGCGCTTTGCGGCGTGCCTCGCTAAATCCCCATTTCGAATCCCATGCGGCCGCGGCCGCGAGCTGGACATTTCATGCGCGCTGAAATCGAACGCCTTGTAGAAGAGATCAAGCAGTCAGTCGGGCTGCTGAGGAGGCATCTTTGACGTCGATGCATCCACGGCACGACTTGCAGAGCTGAACGCTCTCGCCGAAGACCCCAATCTCTGGAACGACCCCCAGAAGGCCCAAAGGCTGATGCAGGAGCGCACCTCGCTCGAGGATTCGCTGCAGGGCATCGGCAAGGTCACGCGTGAGCTCGACGACAATATCGAGATGATCGAACTCGGCGAGGCCGAGGGCGATGCGGGCGTGGTGACGGAAGCCGAAGCCGCGCTGAAAGCGCTGAAGAAAGAAGTCTCGCGCCGCGAGCTGGAAGCACTGCTGTCCGGCGAGGCCGATCGCTTCGACACCTATCTCGAAGTCCATGCCGGCGCCGGCGGCACCGAGAGCCAGGACTGGGCCTCGATGCTGCTGCGCATGTATACGCGCTGGGCGGAGAAGCACGGCTTCAAGATCGAGTATCTTGAAGAAACCCAGGGCGAAGAAGCCGGCATCAAGTCGGCGACGATTCAGATCTCCGGCCATAACGCCTATGGCTGGCTGAAGACCGAAGGCGGCGTGCATCGTCTGGTGCGAATCTCGCCTTACGATTCCAATGCGCGTCGGCACACATCGTTCTCGAGCGTGCAGATCTTCCCGGTTGTCGATGACAGCATCAAGATCGACATTGCCGAGTCCGACGTTCGCGTTGATACGATGCGCTCGGGCGGCGCCGGCGGTCAGCACGTCAACAAGACCGAGTCCGCGGTGCGTCTGACGCATATCCCGTCGGGCGTTGCTGTCGTCTGTCAGGCCGGTCGTTCGCAGCACAAGAACAAGGCCCAGGCCTGGGACATGTTGCGCGCGCGTCTGTACGAAATCGAATTGAAGAAGCGCGAAGAGAAGGCTGCCGCCGATCAGGCCGCCAAGACCGATATCGGCTGGGGGCATCAGATCCGCTCCTACGTGCTGCAGCCCTATCAGATGGTGAAGGACCTTCGCACCGGCGTTCAGACCTCGGATACGTCGGGGGT
>SDZE01000290.1 GCA_004173095.1 Bradyrhizobiaceae bacterium | reverse complement strand
ATCACGCGATCCTGCGCAGCCTCGTCGAGATAGGCGTGCACCGGGAGGCTGATGACGTCCGCCGACAGCGCCTCACACACCGGCAGGCCGCCATCGACGACCGGATAGTCCTTATAGGCCGTCTGCATGTGCATCGATTTCGCATAGTAGATCGCGGTCGGCACGCCCTGCGCCTTCAGCGCATTGGCAAAGGCGTCGCGATCGGTGCCCTTCGGCAGGCGGATCACGTAGCAGGCCCAGATCGAGGTATTGCCTTCGGACACCCGCGGCACCGTGACCAGATTGCCGAGGCTGCGGGCGTAACGATCGGCCACCTTGTTGCGGGCGACGATCTCGTCGTCGAAGATATTCAGCTTTTCCAGCAGCACGGCGGCCTGGATGGTGTCGAGACGGCCGGTGATGCCAAGCCGGACATTGTCGTATTTGTCGGAGCCCTGACCGTGGATGCGGATGCTGCGCAAGGTATCGGCAAGCTCATCACTGTCCGTGAAGATCGCGCCGCCGTCGCCGAAGCAACCCAGCGGCTTGGCCGGAAAGAAGCTGGTGGTGGTGGCCAGCGCCGAGGTGCCGATCCGCTTGCCCTTGTACGTCGCGCCAAATGCCTGAGCGGCATCTTCCAGCACGAACATCCCCTCGGCTTCGGCGATCGCATTGATCGCATCGAGATCCGCGGGCTGGCCGAACAGATCGACCGGGATGATGGCGCGTGGCTTGAGGCCTGCAGCCTTGGCGGCAATGACGCCGCGCTTGACCGATTCCGCGCTGATATTGAACGTGACGTCGTCGACCTCGACGAACACCGGCGATGCACCGGCGAGTGCCACGGCTTCGCCGGTCGCACAAAAGGTGAAGGACGGGCACAACACGGCATCGCCGGGGCCGATCTCCTTGGCCATCAGCACCATCATCAGCGCATCGGTGCCGCTGGCGCAGCTGATCACGTGCTTGGCGCCGCAATATTTGGCGAGTTCGGCTTCCAGTTTCGTGACTTCAGGACCGTTGATGAACTGGCAATGATTGAGCACGCGGGTGACCGCGTCATCGATCGACGCACCCAGACGCTGCCGTTGGGCGACGAGATCGATAAAGGGAACGGGGGTATGCTGGTTCATTGCAAGCCTGCGGGAAGAATATCGAGAATCGAAACACGGCACCCGCAGGCGCCGCGATGAATGCGGATCAGCCGACGACCTTGCGCGGTGCCGCACGCGGTGCGGTCGCAGCACTGGACGCCGCCTTGGTCTTCGGCGCTTCGAGGCACTGAATCGCGATTTCAAGCGAAGCAACACCCTCCTCGCCCGTCACCGCCGGCACGCCGCCGGTCCGCACGGCATCGAGAAAGGCAGTCAGTTCGGCACGCAGCGGCTCGTCCTGGCCGACCGGGAGATGGCGCATGGAATAGCTGCCGTCGGTCTTAAAGCCGAAACACTCGGTCACCTGACGCGTGAGCAGATCGCCGGTCACATATTTGCCGCGTGTCGCCACCGTCACGGTGCGCGCCTTGAACGGCGTCAGCCAGTTGGTGTTGATATGGGCGAGCACGCCCGACGCGGTGCGGAACTGCAGCAAGGCAATATCTTCGCGCTCGGCGATGGCGGAAGCGAGCTGCGGCTGCACTTCGACGATGTCGCTTTCGGTAAACCAGCGGATCAGATCGATATCATGCACGGCGAGATCGATGACCACCCCGACATTAGACATGCGCGGCGGAAACGGACCGACGCGGGTGATGCCGATGGACAGGATATCCTCGCCTGCGATCGCCTTCTTCACGGCTGCCACCGCCGGATTGAAGCGCTCGACATGACCGATCATCAGCGTGACACCCGCCGCCTTGGCAGCGGCGACGATCTCGCGCCCCTCTTCCACCGTCGATGCCACCGGCTTCTCGACCAGAACATGAATGCCTTTGGCGATGCAGGTCAACGCGACTTCGTGATGGAGATGCGTCGGCGCCGCGATCACTGCCGCATCGACACCGGCAGCAAACAGCGCGTCGAGATCGGCAAAGGTTTTGCAGCCGACATGCTGTTCGGCACGTGTGCGGTGTTCAGCCAGCGGATCGACGATGCCGACCATCTCGATGCCCGGCAAACCAGCCAGCACGCGGCCGTGATTCGTCCCCATGATGCCAGCGCCGACCACGCCGACGCGCAGCAAGCGCGCCTGATCTGCGCCAGCCTTGGAACCGCTCGAAACCACCATACTTCCAATCCCATCAAATCATGCGCGTCCCAGCGCATGTGCGGGTGTCCTAACATGACGCCACAATTGTGGCGATGCAGCCGGACCGGCATCCAAACACGTTTTGATTCAAAGAATTACAGGGGATTTTGCTTGGCAAGCGCTTTATGCGGCGCTGTTGCCCTTCTTTTCAGGCATTGCGTGCCGGATGTGCTCTCTGATGCCATGCCCAAGCTGTTCTCACGATCGTGGACAAATCCGAGAATTGCGGGCGGAATCTAAGCACCGCGTGAGCCGCGGAAGCATCGGCAACCAGGAATTCGGGATCGCCTGACCGACGCGCACGAATCACATGCGGTACCGCGCGCCCGGCCTCCTGCTCGATCCCTTTGAGGATCTGCAAGACAGAGAGACCGCTGCCGGTACCGAGGTTAAAGGCGCCGCCTTCGTGGCCCTCCAACAGCAGCGTCAGCGCGCGGATATGCGCTGCGGCCAGATCCACGACATGGATGTAATCTCGAATCGCGGTGCCGTCGGGGGTCGCATAGTCGTCGCCGAAGACCGAAAACTCTGCGTGCCCTTGCATCGCCATCATCGCGCGCGGGATCAGATGCGTTTCCGGATCGCGCAACTCGCCGATCTGTCCGTCGGGGTCATCACCACAGGCATTGAAATAGCGCAGCCTGAACGATTGCAACCCATAGGCACGTCGATAATCCGCCAGCACCTGTTCGATCATCCATTTGCTGGTGCCATAAGGATTGATCGGCTGCCCCGCTGCGGCCTCTGCGATCGGCTTGCTGTCGGCCTGCCCGTAAACAGCGCCGGTGCTTGAGAAAACCAGTTTCATTACATTGGTCTCGCGCATGGCCTGGAGCAACCCGAGCGTGCCAGCGAGATTGTTCTGATAATATTTCTGCGGATCGATGACGGATTCGCCGACCAGGCTGAAAGCGGCAAAATGCATGACCGCGACGACGTTATGCCCCGCGATCGCCTCCGC
>SDZE01000359.1 GCA_004173095.1 Bradyrhizobiaceae bacterium | reverse complement strand
CTGTTTCACTGGGACCATCACCGCTTCACGCAGGACCCGGCCCGCGATCCCGAACTGGTCACCGCGAGCATTCCGTCATCGGATACCAAACTCGCGATCGCCTATACGGGCATCGTGCAGTTGATCAACCGCATCCGCCTGTTGTTTCGCCGCGCCTTGACGGGGCGTGCGGTGGCGCCGTGGATCCCCGAAGCCAAGCAGTCCCTCGTGGTCGGCGAAGCGCGCATCTATGCGCTGATCTATGTGCTGCTGCTGGCCGGATCGATTGCGCTGCAGACGACCGTTCTGTTCTGGTGCTGGCTGTTGCCGCTCGTGGTCGGTCAACTGTTTCTGCGGCCCTATCTCTACGCCGAGCACACCGGCTGCGAGCATACGCGCAGCGCCTTCGAGAATACGCGTACGACTTACACGGGCGCGTTGATGAAATGGTTCAGCTGGAACATGCCGTTTCATGTCGAACACCATGCCTATCCATCGGTGCCGTTTCATGCGCTGCCGAAGCTGAACGCGATCGTCGATGAGCGCATCGTCCATCGCGGCCGGGGTTATCGCCGCGTCACCCGCGAAACGCTGGCATGGTTTCGCAGCGCCAGAGGGATCGGCGGCTGAGCGTCACGCGCCGGCCAGCACGGTCCTGACCAATTTTCTCGCATGATCGGCCGTCAC
Organism: Bradyrhizobiaceae bacterium; assembly: GCA_004173095.1. Taxonomy (GTDB): domain Bacteria; phylum Pseudomonadota; class Alphaproteobacteria; order Rhizobiales; family Xanthobacteraceae; genus Tardiphaga. The sequence continues at coordinate 2,527 of SDZE01000359.1, read as the reverse complement.
AGCACGAAAACCGAAGGCGTCCTGATAGAACAGCGTGCCGTAGATACGGTCATAGAGGTCCGCGGCGGGCTCGCGCGATGCCACGCTGCCATCCGTCTGCCCGTCCTTGATGATATTCACCGCCAGGTCGCGCCGCGCAGCGAGATAGCGATCGGAAAACAGCCGCGCCGATCCGGTGCGCGCGATACACTCCGCGATGACAGCCAATTGCACCTTTCCGAATGCACCGGTCAGCGCCACCGCATAGGCCGATGCGTGACGGCTGATCCGCACGGCGGCGTCGTCGCCGTCGGGAAAAGGCAACATCGATGCCGCCTCGCGCAGGAATGCATCGATCAGCAGCACCTCGCGCGAAGGCCACCATTTGTAGATGGTCATCTTCGACACGCCCGATTCACGCGCGATCGCATCGATGGTGGCCGCGGCCAGTCCCTGCTCCGCCATCATGCGATAGGCGCTGGCCAGGATCGCGTCCTCCGTTTCGACGGAACGCGGACGTCCGCGGCGGATCGGTTTGGTATCGGACATGGTGCGTTGCTTCGCCTGAGATGATCCCGTGCTTTAGCGCGATTTGCGGAGATCAAATAGCGGGGCGTCGCGATCGTCGTGAGGCCGATGGGCTATCCGGCAGCGGACGAGATCCCGTTAGCAAAAAGCGAACAATATTGGTGCTATGCGATGCTCCGGAGCGTGAAGGCTGATGGGCCCGGCCGCCGATTGCAAAGCAATGGCGGCCCCACATAGTCTGCACAAGCCGAACTCTAACCAATTCTTAAGGATACAGGATATGGCGAGCGCCGATATCGACGTGGTGATCCGGCAGATCGCAAAGCAGCAGAACAAGGCGATCCTAGCCGCCATCAAGGCCCGACGCGATCATTTTGCCGGCCTCGCCGCCAAGGCGAAGGACGCATCCAGCAAGGACCGCTACAAGCAGGCTGCCAAGGACGTGACCGAACATGGCGCCGCTGCCGCCCGCCGGCTTCAGGTGTCCGCGGACAACGCGGCCGACAGCTTCGCCCGATCGATGCGGATGGCCGGCGACGCGTATGCCGCAAAGGCATCTGCCGCCACAGCAGCGGCGACGGCCGACAAAGCGACCGACAAACCCGTCGCCGCGAAATCATCCAAACCTGCAAAAAAGCCCGCCAAAGGCAACAAAGCCGCGGCAGGCAAACCCAAAGCGAAGAAGAAGTCCTGATCGGGCGCGACCGGTCATCCTTCGCCTCCCGGGACAGCCGGCATCTCCAAATGCATTGGTCGATCCTGCATCGACCAAGTAGTCTGCGAGTCCGAAGCAGCGATCTTAACGCCGCCGGATGACAGGGAGACGCGAATGGCAAAGGTGGCAATCGTCGGCTGCGGCGCGATGGGATCGGTCTATGCAGCCCTGATGGTCGATGCCGGTCATGAGGTGCACGCCGTCACCGCATGGCCCGATCACGCCGAAGCCATGAACTCCCGAGGGCTGCGCTGCGAAGGCAAGAGCGGCGATCGGACGGTGGCCATTCACGGCACGACCACCACCGACGGCATCGGCCCCTGCGATCTCGTCATCATCGCCACCAAGGCGTTCGATGTCGAGGCGGCCGCAAAGAGCTGCGCGCCGCTGCTCGGCCCGCACACCGTGGTGCAGACCATCCAGAACGGCCTTGGCTCTCCTGAAGTTGCAGCGCCGATCCTCGGCGCGGATCGCATCGCCGTCGGCGTGGTGGGCGGCTTCGGTGCGTCGATGCGTGGGCCCGGCCACGTCCATCACAACGGCATGGAGATGATCCGTTTCGGCAGCTATGCCGGCTTGCCGAAGCAACTGGTGCAAGCTTCCGCGAAGATCTGGGAATCGGCCGGCTTCACCGTCGCCTTGTTCGACGACATCAAGCAGATGGTGTGGGAGAAGCTGATCATGAACGTCGCCTTCTCCGGCACGTCATGCACCACCGGACTGACCATCGGCGAGATCATCGACGACCCCGAGGCGTGGAACGTCGCCCGCGGCTGCGCCGAGGAAGCGATCGCAGTGGCGCGGGCTTCGGGCATCACGCTCGACGTCGGCGATCCCGTCGCCCACGTGCGGAAACTCGGCGGCAAGATCCCGCACGCCAAACCATCGATGCTGCTGGATTATGAGGCCGGACGCCGTTGCGAGATCGACGCCATCAACGGCTCGATCCCGCGTCTCGGCAGGCCGCTCGGCGTGCCGACGCCGGTCAACGAGACCGTGGTCGGCATCGTCAAGGCGCGCGAGCGGAAGATGCTCGGCTGAACGGGCGCCGAAGCGCCCGTTCAATGAGTGGAGTGGCGCAGGGGCTTAAGCCGCCTGCTCCGCGTGGGCTGCCTGGCTGCGACGACGCCACACCGTGCCGACGGCCAACACCACGGCAACACCGAGCAGACCGCATACGATCTCGCCGCCATGACCACCATTGGCGAAGCGGGTGCTGGTCCCAAGCGAGGCCATCAGGCTATCCAGGCTGGAGCCCAGCGAACCGCCGAAGAAGCTGTGCAGCGCCGGCAGAACAGCGGGATC